>DATCXG010000299.1:0-2108 GCA_036565945.1 Gemmatimonadaceae bacterium | reverse complement strand
TGCGTTGCGGGAGTTGATGGCCGCTCCGCTGCCGCCGGACGCGGTGGTCGTACACGCCAGCGGGAGCGCGGAGCCAGCGGTGCTGGAGGACATTCGCGCGGCGGGCCACGCCGCCGGGACGTTCCACCCGCTAGTCCCTCTGGCGGATCCGGCGCGTGCAGCCGAGGTGCTGCGAGGCGCTTTCATTGGCATCGACGGGGATGAGCCGGCGCGCGCTGCTTCGCGGGAGCTCGCCGCGAAGCTCGGTGCGCAGACCCTGGACATCCCGCCTGGTGAGAAGGCACGCTATCACGCCGCGGCCGTCATCGTCTCGAACTTCCCCGCGGTCCTGCTGCGGATGGGCGAGGATGTACTGGTAGAAGCCGGAATTCCGTTGGAGCAGGCGCGTACCGCGGCACGCGCGCTCCTGAGCACCGCCAGTGCCAATCTTGCCGGTGGCGATACCGCGCGCTCTCTCACCGGACCGATCGTCCGCGGCGACGTGGGCACGGTGCAGCGCCACCTGGCCGCACTGGCCTCGAACCCCGAGGCGCTGGCGGTCTACAAGTCACTCTCCCTCGCAGCACTGCCAATCGCGCGAGAGGGTGGCACGAGCGCGGCGGCGCTCGCGGAGTTGGAGAGAGTACTACTGGTGAGGTGACTCCATCCGCTCGTAGCCGCCAGATCGCCCGCGCCGCTGGTGGCTACTGCTGAACTACCCTCACTCCACGGGGCGGCGTGAACGTGAATGCCCCCGGATCCAGCTTCGCGTTCGGTGTGATCCCGGTGATGGTAATGCGTCGCGTCAATCCGTTGGCACCGGTGGTCTCGAACTGTCGGATTATCGCGTCGTCGTCGTCCACCCAGACCGTGGCTCTGGCGAACGGGATCGTCGGGTCGCGCGACACGAGCGCCACGGCGTGGGTCGCATGCCCGGCAATGGTGGCCGTGCCTGCATTGGACATCCGGTAGCGAGTCTCTGGCGAGTCGAGGAACCACGACGTGACATCGGGCACGTTGGCCGCGTTCTGCCCGACGGCCGTCTTGATCACCTGGCCCGGGTTGGTGCTCGGCAGGTACAGCCAGACGACTTTGCCGTCGGCCACGATGCGGTCGCCGGCCGGGTCGGTGAAATGCACCGACAGCCGACCAGGGATCTGCTGCTGCATCACACCCCGCGACGCCACGTCGCTTCCAGTGAGAGGGTTGGTCACGGTCTGGATGAACGTAGCTCGGATCGTTCTGATCTTCGAATATGCCTTCACTGCCCGATCCACAGTGGTACGTGGTGACTGAGCGGGCAGCGACGTCTGAACCAGCATCATGCTCGTCGCGAGAACCACAGCGAGGAGTGAATGCATGTGACTTCCTGGGTTGAAGGACGGAACTGAACTACGGGGTTCAGGGGGCAGGGTTCAGGAGGTGAGGGAACTGACAGGGTTCAGGACCTGCCTCGGTGTGGAGCTCTCTTCCCCGAGGCAGTTTCTGAACCCTGAACCCTGCCCCCTGAACCCTGTAGTTCTCTACCCCGCCACCCCGGCCACGGTCCGGGCTTCCGGCATGGTGGCGATGGTGCGGCCGATGGCGGCGGCTATGGCGCGTAGCTCGCTCACCAGCTCCGTGAACTGCTCCGGGTAGAGCGATTGGGCGCCGTCGGAGAGTGCACGCTCGGGATTGGGGTGGACCTCCACCAGGATCCCGTTCGCGCCGGCAGCAACCGCCGCGCGAGCCATCGGGATCACCTTGTCGCGAACGCCAGTGCCGTGGCTCGGGTCAGCCACTATGGGGAGGTGCGACAGTCCCTGCACGACGGGGATCGCGGTGAGGTCGAACATGTTCCGCACCGCGGTGTCGAAGGTTCTGACCCCGCGCTCGCACAGAATCACGTTGGGGTTTCCACCGGCGAGAATGTACTCGGCGCTGAGCAGGAGCTCGGTGATCGTCGCTGCCGGGCCTCGTTTGAGGAGCACGGGCTTCTTTAAATGTGCGACGAACTTGAGCAACGAGTAGTTCTGCATGTTGCGGGCGCCGATCTGGATGCAGTCGCCGTACTCTGCCACGAGCTCGGCCCCGGCCTCGTCCATCGCCTCGGTGATGATGGCCAGGCCAGTCTCGCGGCGCGCGATGGC
>DATCXG010000307.1:0-8507 GCA_036565945.1 Gemmatimonadaceae bacterium | reverse complement strand
CGCCACCCTGATGGGGATCGATCAGCCGAAGGTCTCGCATATACTGCGTGGCCGACTGGCGGACTTCTCCACCGAGCGGCTCATGAACTTCCTCACCGGTCTGGGGCGCGACGTGGAGATCGTCGTCAAACCATCACCGAGGTCGCGCAAGAAGGGCCGGCTACGTGTCGCCGCGGCGTGAGGGCCGGCGGTTCGCACGCTGTGTCAAGCGATATCTGACACGGGACGTCATGTAAAACAGGATGTGCGCTCCTCATACGTCCGTATTCCAATATGAAAACGCGCTGGTCAAGCCCCAACAACCACCGAGATCCCCTACTCCGAGGGGAATTACCAGGGGTACATCGAGGATCTCAGAAGGAGGAAGGGAGCGGAGGCTGATCAGCCGCATCGGATCGCGTACAAGAAGTTGGTGCGGGGATAGTTGGGGTGTTTGCGACCATGGCCCCTTCCGGCGTGCCCTGGCAACCTATTTGTACGGGATCGAGGAATTCGGGGAATAGAGATGTCGGCTGATCAGCACTCACGACTTTCTCAGTACGGTGATACATTGCCTGGCCCGCGGGCGATCTTCAGTGCGTGTGTAGCTACGCTGCCTACGAGCGGACACCACTAGCTGACAGCCGTTGTGTAGTGCGTAGAACGTTGGATGTAGCGTGAGAGCCGATTCCCACCCCTACGCGGGAGACAAGTGTGCGCAACGGGGCATTCCGTTCTTCCGTCGCCTATCAAGACTCAGGTATCCGAGTCGTTCGGAATCTGTCCCTCGTGCTGCTCGGCCTTGCACTCGTCAGTTGCGACCTTACTCGTGGGCCCGCTCATGAGGAGGTGGACCTCATCGAGGCTCCGACGCGGCTCGACTCGCAGGCAACGGTTCTGGTGCCGTCTCACGGTCTGTCCCTTGGCTACGATGTCACCAACCTCTGTGCGCTGTTTCCGCCTGGATACAGGGAAGATGCACATCAATGGGCGATGCTGGATTCAGCCGGCGATACCGTACGAATACGAGCGGAGTTGGGGCTGAGCGATGGCCAGTTCGTGGAGACCCACTTCGCAGCCTTCGTGCTAGCTGAGGGTGGAGATGATTACTACTGTCTCGGAGTCGGCTCAACGAGCGCGCAGAGTGATTCCATCAAGACCAGGCACCCGTTGCCCACGGTCAACACGCTGCGCGTTTGGAGTACTCGACCACTCTTGTTGCATCGCCTGTGGTGGCGGGCGGGCGATGCGCCGTGACAGGTAAGACACCTCTGTTACGTCCGAGTATCGAGGCTGTAGCTCATGTTGCTCGTGGTTGCCGTACGGGTGAGTCAAGGCAGCCCTCCGGCGGTGACTCGAGACGGGTACTGCTCTGTAGCAGATCAGAGGAAGGGGCGTCGCTCTCCGGAATCCCACGTCACTTCGTCCACGGGTAGCGGATGACTCGCCCACAGCTCGACGCTCGAGTAAACGCGCTGGCTATCTACGGGGGATGGCTTTGCGAAGCAGATCGCCTGCCAGCCGGAGAAGGTGTAACCATTCTGTGGGAGCTCGTCGCGGCCGCCGGTCGGCTTGATCATCACGGCGCGCACCATGATCCACGTGCCATCGGGAGCACGCACGCCATGTACGTTCGGTGGGAACGGCGTCGTGCTCTCGAGGGAATACGTCTTGTCGATATGCAGGCAGAGCTCGTCGCGCGGACCGGGCGCCTCGAGCGGTTCCTCGGGCGTGAGCCTCAGCCAGCCCGGACCGAGATCGACACGAGTATCCGTTACGACCACGCCGTGCTGAGAACAGCCTATGGTAAGTGCAGCGATAGGAACGAGCAGGTGGAATCTCACTGGCGCTCCCTCGATCCTGGTGGACGGCTGTACAGGCCGGACCTGATGGGCTACATCCAGCCGGCTATTCTCCGTCGCCTGACATTACGGCACCAGCAAGCTTCTCCCGGATCTCCGACCACCGTATTTGGGCAGTCTCCACGACTTCGGGCGAAGCGCCCATAGCGGTCCTCTCGCGCCATATCTCCGTACGGAAGGCATCGACTCGCTCGGCCAGGTCGGGCGAGACGAGGGAGAGTAGTGCGAGTACTTCGGTCGACACGTGACGGGGTGGCTCTGTGTAGTGCCGAGCGAGTTCGTCCGGAGCGGCATTGATGAGCGCAAAGGCCGCCCGGTAGTCGGCATAGCTGAAGCGATCTCCGGGATCGGGCCAGACAGCCCACGGAGGCGGCTCCGACCGTGGTAACGAGGAAATGAGTCTCGTGACCTCCGCGATTCCGGCACCATCCGGCAACTCTCTCAATCGCTCGACGAAGTCGGCGATAGTGACAGTAGCCGGAAGCGCCAGAACCGGAATCTCCTGTGGCTCGATACCGAGGCGTCGAAGCTCCCGGATCAATTGCTCCGACAGATGCGCGTCTACCACGGAGCTCTCCCCCATGCTGGTGCCGACCGCGGTAAGCTACGCGACTTGCAGCATGTCGCCAGGCTCTGCACTGTTCACTTTCGAAGACGGGCGATGACGCCGGACTTGGCGCGAGGATATCACGGTGAGCATCCCACTCATACCCGACGAGCTCCCATTCAGCGCCGAGGAAGTCCGATCGGCACTCAGGCGCTGGCTCCCGGAGCGCGATGCAGACGAGGCGGCCGACGCCATTATCGAGTCGGCTGCTTCCTATATGGAAGCGTGCCTGGAGCGCTCGGAGGAACTGCGCCGTGCCGGCCACGAACCGCCGGGGCGGTCGAGTGGCTTCGTAGTACCGGAAGCACTACTGGTGAACCTCGCGCTGTTATCCGACAGCGCGGCGGATCGTGTAGGTGCGCTCATGGAGCGACGCTGGGCCGTGCTGCGCGCGTCCAGGATAGAAAGGGAGCGGCGCCGTGCCGCCGAGCGCGCGGGCCTACGCCCCACCATAGATGAAGTACTCGATGCGGCCGAGCGCCGGGGAGAGCTGTCGTGGGACGACCCCAAGGTATTCCGCGGTCTTGCCGTGGATGTGCCGGCTCTCCCGCCATTGCCGGAGCCCACTCCGGAAGTGATCGCGGCCGCAGAGGCGTACGTCACCGAGGAGATCCGGAGTTGGGAGCAGCTCCTCGATACCGCTCGGCGCGGCGAGCCGCTACCTGAGCCCGAGCCTAACGGTATTGAGGACATCGACGCGGCCGATGCGGAGGCGACACTCCCCGGCTCTGCACCAGATTGGGCGTTCCTGGACGACTACCTGCTCCGGTGGGATCGTCATCTACGGGGCGAGGAAAAACTCTTTGGCGGCCTCGCTCGGGAGCTCACCCGCTTCAACGGAGAGCTCGTGCGCGCGTTGCGCGTGAACCCCAAGCGCTCAGTGCCGAGGGCAATCATGTTCCCGCTGCTCCGGGGCGGCGGGTCGGGCGCCATCCCGGTCGATGGACCGGTGGGTGTGGCGCTACGGGAGGCGCTCGGCGAGAGCGCGATGCCGCACACCACATGGCTTGCGGGGGAGTTCTACGCGGCGGCCGACCTGCTGGAGTGGTGGGAAGCAAACCGCGAGGGTTATGAGCCGTTCCCGTTCTTCGACGAGTGGCGCGCCCGAGCGCTCACACGGCGGGAGGTGGCCTTCATGCGGCTAATGCGCGACCGGTACGACGAGATATTTCCAGATCAACCATGAGCAAGACAAGAGAGCAGCACCGTACTCCAGACTCCACTCCAATCAAAGTGAGATTGCCGTGCCGCTCTACACGATGACGGATACCGCGATTGCCCCGTGGAGTGTTTCCCCCGGATCGATGTGCGTTGCGTTGCAGAGAGTGCGGCAGCTAGATCGGACGATTCAGGAGACCGTGTGATGGGCAACAACATCAGGCGATTCATGGCTCGGGCGACTACGCTTGGGGCAGCCATTCTACTGTCGGCCTGCAGCAGCGCGACTCGGGCGACATCGCGCGTGACCTTCGAGGAATTGACGACGCCCGAAACTGTAACACGCATCGCGATCGCTGCGTACGCAGGCAAGGATTGGAATGCCCTCGTTGCGCTGACGGACTCGAGTACAGTCGCTGACTATTCCCGAATGTTCTTCCGCGTGGGAGAACGATGGGCATCTCTGCAGAAAGTGCTCGCCAAGCGGCTCACCACCGAATCCGATCCTTATCACCGGGCACTGGATAGCCTTGTAGCCAACACGTCTGCCGCCAGCGTACTTGCCATTGATAGCGACACCGCGGCCGGCGCTCGACGGTTGTCGCCACACGAGCATCTTGTGCTATTTCTCCAGCGCACCGATTCCGCGAGTGGATCGAGCTCCGCACTGGGCGGTCGTTCCATGAAAGAGTTGACGATCGGTCCGACGGAGACCGTAGACGAGAGGACCGCTCGTGTTTCGTTCCGTTGGGGGGCATGCCCCGCCGAGGTAGCTGTACTGCGACGATCCCACGCTGGATGGCGCCTCTCGGGGGAGGGCCTGATCTCGATTCTAACGGCGGGAAGCAGTATGGGATGCTAGGAAGGAAGCGGTGCCGGCCGAGCACACGAATCCGTTGCTGCGGCGGCTCACCTTACGCGGCCGGTCCCCTTCGCGCCATTGGCTCGCGCTGCCGCCGCCTTGGCCGGACTCGACGTCTGACCCGCGATTCGTGCCGGCTCGCTCAGTTTCTGCGACCGAGCGGGTGAGTAGAGCAGCCCGGTACACTCACATTCACATCCAGCGGTTGCACCGTGCCCCGCTCGACGCGGCGCTCTTACCCGGCACCGTCAGGACCATGCACGGCACGGCGTATAAGCCAACAGGACCGTGTACGGTGTATAAACGAACGGGAATTTGTGGTGTGGGGCCATCGCGATTGACGCGCCCGCCTTTTATTGTTCGGTAGCGACCTCAACCATTCCGCGACGGATTGCGGAAACTCTCGCCCGAGCGCTCGGGCACTGCGCCAACACATGATTCTGCGGGAAGTACGCAGCAAAGGAGCAAGCATGCGAGGGCATGCTCGGCAGCATAGTCAGACGCAGGAGCATCGGCGGGCTCGGCTGGATCCGAACCAGCGGAGCCCGCTCGCGGCCCGCTTCGAGGAGGAGTTGCTGGCGCGAGTCGTCGGTCAGCCGGAGGCGGTCCGCGCGCTCAGCAGCCTGTACGAGATCGCCCTTGCGGGGATGGCCCCGCCGAACCGGCCGATCGGCACGTTGCTCTTCCTCGGGCCCACGGGCGCCGGGAAGACTCGCGTTGCAGAGGCGGCGGCCGAGGTGCTCTTTGGCGATCCGAACGCCCTCATCAAGGTCGACTGCGCCGAGTACCAGCACGGGCATGAGATCTCGAAGCTGATCGGTTCACCTCCGGGCTACGTCGGTTACGCCGACGCGTCGCCGCTGCTCACGCAGGAGAACCTCGATCGCTTTCAGAGCGTGGGGCGCAAGCTCGCCATCCTGCTCATCGACGAGATCGAGAAAGCCTCGCCCGTGCTCTGGCAGATGCTGCTGGGCGTGCTCGACCGGGCTACACTCACGCTCGGCGACAATCGGCGGGTGGACTTCTCGCGTACCATCGTCGTGATGACGTCGAACCTGGGCGCGCAGGAGATCGCGGAGATGATCTCGGGCGGCATCGGCTTCGCCTCGGCCACTGTGCGCTCACCGAATGAGGAGGCCGGATGGAACGAGCGGCTCCGGCACACCGCGATCGAGGCGGCGAGACGCACCTTCTCGCCCGAGTTCATGAACCGCATCGACAAGACGGTCGTCTTTCAGCCGCTCGGGGAGCCAGACATGCGCCGGATTCTCGACGTGGAGCTGAGGGCCGTTCAGGACCGCATCCTGTGCTCAGGCGACACCAGGTTCCGGTTCCTGTGCAGCGACGCGGCGAAGGAGCTGCTGCTGAGCGAGGGCACGGACCGCCGCTACGGCGCACGCCACCTGAAGCGCTCCGTCGAGCGACTCCTGGTCTCCCCGCTCGCCCGTCTGGTAGCGACCGGGCAGGTGCAATCCGGCGACCTCGTCGAAGTCGAGCGGGGGTCCGCGGACGACGAGCTCGTCTTCCGAAAGCGCCCCACCGCCATCCCGGCCGATGTGGCGCCTCGCTCTCACACCGACGATGCGCGGCGCACCGCGGCGACGGTGGTCGTGGCGACCACGGTCGCGGTCACGGCCGCCGTCAGCGTGACGACGGGCCTGGCATTTCGAAGCCACTGACGGCTCCCGCGAGACTGGCGTCCACGCGTCCCCGCGAGGGACGGGCCCCGCGATGGTACGGGTGCGCCACCGCGGACCTCGTTCGGCGGAGGATCAGGCGCCTGATCCTCCGCCGAGGTGCGTAGCGTCAGGGCGAGGGCGGGCTCAGAACTGTCCTCCCGGCGTGGGTGACTGCACGCCGATCCGGCGCAGCGCGTCGTGGACGCTCTGCGTGATGGACTGCGTCAGATCCGGCGAGCCGAACATACCTGGCTGCCCGAACGCGCCCTGCGTGCCGAGGCCGAACTGCTGTCCGCCGACCTGCTGTCCGCCGACCTGCTGCCCACCCCACGGGAGGCTGCCCCGCTGCTGCGTGACGATGTTGTGCACGATCTGCGGGACGATGGCCGGAAGAACGTTGGCGAGGACCGGGCCCAGGACGGGCAGCAATCTCTGGATATCCTCGGGTGATGCCTGCATCCCGGCCGCGCCGAAGGTGGGCTGGAAGGCTCCCCCGAAGCCCGCGGCAGGGCTGCTCTTCTGCTGCCCGTAGATGTTGCTTATGATCGGCGCCAGCACTGCGGGCAGCACGTTCGCCAGTATTGGACCCAACAGCGGCGCGATTCGCTGGATATCCTCGGGCGAGGGCTGCTGCGCGGTTCCCATGCCCTGCTGGTAGCCGCCGAGCGGCGCCTGATAAGCGCTTTGTAGGGGTTGGTACATGGTCGCCATGGGACGAACCTCCTGTGTAGACACGTCTCGTAATGGATAGCGATGGGGTACCATCGCCGAGAGAACGCTTTCCCAGAATCGTGGGTCGGAGAGGAGCGCAAGCACATCACCACCGGCCATCGCCGATTCCAGCGTGAGGAAGCGGCGGAGTTTGAGGTCGCCGGGGAGCGGGCGCTCGAGGACCAGAGGAGTCTGGCGGAAGCCGTTCGCCTTGAGGTTGGCGTCGGTCGCGCCGAGCACTTCCAATACCGACGCCATCGGCCCTACCCGCTCTGCCGCCTCGAGCAGCGAGTAGGTGAAGGCGGAGAGTCCGCCGGTGCTGGAGGTGCTCGCGAGAGCGGTCTCCGTTTCCTGGCACGCGGTGATCAACAGACCTTCGAGCTCGAGCTGCCCACCCTCATCGCCGGCCCCTGTGGCCGGGCTGCCCGGCCACGCGGTGCCGAATGACGGCATGCCGGAGAACTGCATGCCGAACGGCGCCAGCGGCATCCTCGCTGCGCCGGGCGCGCCAGCGAGCGGCGCGCCAGCGAACAGGTGTGCGATCGCCGTGCGCGAGGTGGTGGGGGAACAGCCGAAACGGCGATAGGCCGAGATCCGCTGCGAGCCTCCGCCGCTGAGCGCCTGGTCTCGTGCGGCCGCCTCCGGCGGGGGCTGCCACGACTTTACCCGTGCCAACTCGATCTCGGGCGTCGCGCCGGTGGGCTCGAGAATCAATGCCTCGGGACCGCCGGAGAAGCCCGCGTCTAGAATCACCGTGAGCACGCCCGGCGGGAGGTCCTGCGCTCTCGACACGAGCCCCCGGTCATCGAGGAGGTCGTCGTGCAGGACGAGGAACTCCTCGAAGGCGCCGTCCTCGAGCTTGGTGTAGCCGTGGCCGGAGAAGTACAAGACGAAGCGGTCCGCCGGAGCGCCATCCGCGAGCAGCCACTCCAGCGCGTCGTCGACGCGCGCGGCCGTCGCCTCGCCGTCGCGCAACGCGCGTACCTCCGTGAAGCCATACGTGGTCTGCAGGAGCTGTCCGACCGCATCGGCGTCGTTCCCGCAGCTCGGCAGGTCGTTAGGCGGTCCGCCATAATCGTCGATGCCGATGACGAGCGCCCGTCTAGTGCCCATTCTGGTATCCTCGGTCGGCCGGCGATCACCCTGCCTGACTCTCGGGCGCTCGGGCTCGGGTTCCCGCGGCCTTCCCCGGCGCCCGCCGCCGGCGCTCTTCTTTCTGGCAGCAGCAGCCATGTTGCGACCTCCTCGCGGCGGAGACCTTTCGTGCACACTTCGCCGCATCGTGCGGGCTGCTCACGTCTCCGCACCCTCGGTCGGGACGGGGTGCGCGTGAGTGCAGAAATCTTGCGGAAGTCTGGTCAGGCCGCGATGTGACCAATGGACGAGAAATGCCACCCCGGTCACACGCCGGGGTGGCCGCGACCGCGCTGTGCAGCGACACACGTGGACCAGCGCACGAGCCAGGCATCGAGCAGCCACTCCCACCCGAGGTTACGGCGAACGATCTCGGTGCGCACGCCGAACAGTCGAAGAAGCTGATGACTGAGCGCGGAATGATCGCTGTATCCGAGGCGCATCGCGGCCTCGAGGAGCGGCGTGGCTGGGGCGCGCTGCAGAGACAACGCCGCGTGCATTGCGCGCGCGACGCG
>DATCXG010000286.1:0-10881 GCA_036565945.1 Gemmatimonadaceae bacterium | reverse complement strand
TGGCTGAGCTCAGCCAGCGGCTTCATGCGTGAACCCCGCCATTTCACGGAGCATCATGTTCGATCGTAAAATCCGCACTCTCGTCGTAGTTGGCGCTCAGTGGGGAGACGAGGGTAAGGGCAAGCTTGTCGACGTGATCGCCGAGCGTGCGGACTGGGTGGTGCGATACCAGGGTGGGGCGAATGCCGGCCACACTGTGCATATCGGCGGACATTCATTCGTCCTGCACCAGATCCCGAGCGGCATTCTCCACCCGGGAGTGCGCTGCGCGATCGCCAACGGGGTGGTGCTGGACCCGGACACGCTCTTCACCGAGATCGACGAGCTCGTTCACGACGGCGTGGATGTCGAGGGGCGCCTCTATGTGAGCGACCGCGCCCACCTGGTCCTCCCGTACCACAAGCTGCTGGATTGTGAGAGTGCCGCTAGCCGGGCGATCGGCACGACTGGGCGCGGCATCGGGCCGGCGTATGAAGACAAGATCGCGCGCCGTGGGATCCGGGTGCTCGATCTGCGCCATCCGGCGCGCCTGCGGGAGCTGGTCTCCGGTGCCATCGCGCACGCTAATAGCCAGCTCACCGCCTTCGGCTCGGAGAAGCGGGCCGATGTGGAGAGCACTGTCGCCCTGCTCGAACGACTGGCACCGCGCCTGCTTCCGCTCGCGGAGGATGTGGGGCTCGCTGTCCACCGCGCTCAGCGCGCGGGTGCGGCGGTTCTCCTTGAGGGTGCCCAGGGTTCGTTGCTGGATGTGGATCACGGGACGTATCCGTTCGTCACGTCGAGCAGCACGACCTCTGGTGGCGCGTCCACGGGCATCGGTATCGGGCCGGCTACCATCGACGGGGTGCTCGGCGTGGTGAAGGCGTATACCACGCGCGTAGGCAACGGTCCACTCCCCACCGAGCTGGATGAGCCGCTCGCGAGCACCGTCCGCGAGCTTGGCCAGGAGTTCGGTGCTACCACTGGCAGGGCCCGCCGCTGCGGATGGTTCGACGCGGTCGTGGTTCGTTACGCGGCGCGGGTTAACGGACTCACCGGCCTGGCGGTCACCAAGCTCGATGTGCTCGATACACTCGATCGGATCGCGCTCTGCACCGGCTACGAGCGAGACGGCGAGGTATTCGAGGAGTTTCCGGGCGATCTCGTCGCGCTGGAGGGTGTGGTGCCGCGCTACGAGTGGTTCGAGGGATGGAGGAGCTCCACGGCGAGCGCGCGTCGGCTCGAGGATCTACCAACCGCGGCGCGCCGTTACATGGAGCGCATAGAGACATTGGCGGAGACGCCGATCGTATACGTCAGCGTGGGTACGCGCCGGGATCAGATAATCGGCGCGGCGTGAGGAAATACAACTGATGAAGGACATCTTGGACGTAGCCATCGTGGGCGCCGGCCCATGTGGTCTCGCGGCGGCGGTGGCGATGCAGCGTGCCAGTCTCAGCTCGGTACTCTTCGACCGATCGTGTCTGGTGAGCGGGATCGCTGCGTACCCCACATACATCTCCTTCTTCTCCACCGCCGAGAAACTCGCGATAGCCGGGATCCCGTTCGTGGTCGCCGCAGAGAAACCCACGCGGCGCGATGCGCTCGCCTACTACAGAGCGGTGGCAGGCTACTTCAAGGTTCCCCTCCGGCAGTACGAGAATGTGGAAGCTGTGGAGCGCGAGGGTCAACGGTTCCTCGTCCGTTCCCGAACTCGGCACGGCGAGGAGCATGTGACCGATGTGGGGGCGCTGGTGGTGGCCACGGGCTACTTCGGGCATCCCAACCGGCTGGGTGTCCCCGGTGAGGATCTACCCCACGTCACCCACCTCTTCACCGAGGGGCACTGGGCGTTCGACCAGGATGTGGTGGTAGTGGGAGGAGGGAACTCCGCTGTGGAAGCCGCGCTGGATCTCTACCGTGCAGGCGCCCACGTGACCATCGTGCACTTCGCTCCCAGCCTGGATCCGAACGTGAAGCCCTGGATCGTGCCCGACATCACGAACAGGATCAAGGAGGGCTCCATCGCGGCGCGCTTCGAGTCTCGCGTGCGCGCTATCGAGCCGTATGCGGTGGTGCTGGATACGCCGACTGGCACCGAGCGCGTGAGCGCCCGCCACGTGTATCCCATGCTCGGCTATCAGCCGAACACCCAGCTGCTCGTGCAGCTCGGCGTGGAGATCGACCCGGAAACCGGTATTCCGGCGCACGACCCCGAGACCATGGAGACCACGGTGCCCGGCGTCTTCATTGCCGGCGTCATCGCCTCCGGATACGATGCGAACAAGACGTTCATAGAGAATGGACGCTATCATGGAGAGCTGATCGCCCGGAAGCTAGCCGGGTCCGTAGCTCCTTCCTTCTCCACTCCGCAATCGGAATGACCAATACCTCCTCCTCTCCCGATGTCCTCGAGCGCCTCGTCTCACTGTGCAAACGACGCGGCTTCATCTTTCAGTCGTCGGAGATCTACGGCGGTACCGGGTCGGTGTGGGATTACGGACCTCTCGGCGTGGAGCTCAAGAAGAATCTCAAGGACCGGTGGTGGCACGCCATGGTCCGCTCGCGCGACAACATCGAGGGGATAGACGCCTCGATCCTGATGAACCCGCGCGTGTGGGAGGCGAGCGGCCACGTGAGTGGGTTCGTCGATCCACTCGTGGAGTGTGGCAACTGCAGGCGCCGCTTCCGTGCCGACGACCCGCGGATCAAGGGAACTCCAGGCGAGCCCGACGCGCAGTGCCCGGTGTGCGGAACCGTGGGTGCGCTCACGGCGCCTCGCCAGTTCAACCTCATGTTCAAGACCTTCATGGGGCCACTGGAGGACACCGCCGCCGTGGTCTACCTGCGCCCCGAGACGGCGCAGGGAATCTACGTGAATTTCCTGAATGTCCAGCAGTCCACGCGACAGCGGATCCCCTTCGGCATAGCGCAGATCGGCAAGGCATTCCGGAACGAGATCACCCCGGGGAATTTCATTTTCCGCACTCGTGAGTTCGAGCAGATGGAGATGCAGTTCTTCGTGGAACCCGGCACCGACATGAAGTGGTTCGAGTACTGGAAGGAGCAGCGATTGCTCTGGCACGAGTCGCTCGGCCTCGATGCCGGGCGGCTGCGCTACCACGAGCATGGCAAGGATGAGCTGGCGCACTACGCCAGAGCGGCGTTCGATATCGAGTTCGACTTCGGCGGCAGCCTCGGCTTCCAGGAGGTGGAGGGGATCCACAACCGCGGCGACTTCGATCTCTCGCGACACCAGCAGTACTCGGGCAAGAAGCTCGAGTACTTCGACCAGCCCAACAATCGCCGCTACATACCTTATGTGGTGGAGACGTCCGTGGGCGCCGATCGCACCGCGCTCGCTCTTCTGGCGAACGCCTATCGTGAAGAGGCTGTACCCGGCGAGGCGGAGGGGCGCACGGTGCTCGCGTTTCACCCTGCGATGGCGCCGATCAAGGCGGGGATATTCCCGCTCGTCAAGAAGGATGGGATGCCGGAGATGGCCACCCGCATCGCCAACGATCTGCGCCCCCACTTCCCGGTGTTCTACGACGAATCGGGAGCCATCGGCCGCCGCTACCGCCGCCAGGACGAGGTGGGCACGCCGTTCTGTATCACGGTGGACGGCGAGTCGGTGAGTGAGGGCACGGTGACGGTCCGTGACCGGGATTCCCTGCTCCAGGAGCGAGTCGCCAGCGAGAAGGTGCGAGACTACATCCTCGAGCGCATCGCAAGATGAGGCAGCTCTCGCTCGACAGCCTGCGCCGTGGCGGGGAGGCGCTCATGGAAGAGCTCTCGCGCGAGTACTACGCGGCGCAGGCGGGCCTGCAGCCCACTGTCGAGCTGGAACCGATCTACGCGCGCCATTCCGATGTTCTCAACGACGATTCGCTGGGGATGGCGCGCGAGCTCTTCGCCTCGGCGCAACCGCTGAGTGAGGAGCAGCGCTCGGCCCGCCTGCTCCTTGACTGGCAGGCGGATGCCCAGGTGTCGCGCGCGCTGGCATCACTGGACGAGCGGGAGGTCGAGTGGGAGGCGTCGGCTGTGGTGCCGGTGCCGGCTGGGCGGCAGATTCCCTTCCAGCGTATTGCGATAGACATCGCGAACACCCCGGAGAGGGAGGAGCGCCTGGTGCTGGAGAGGGCGCGCGCCGGGCTCGTGGCATCGGAGCTGGCGCCGATCCGGCGCGAGCGCTTCCAGCGGGAGCGCGAGCTGGTGGAGGAGCTGGACATCGCGCCTACGTACAATGCCACATTCAGCGCGCTGAGCGGAGTGGACCTGCCAGCGCTGGTGGCGCAGTGCCAGACTTTTCTTCGCGACACGCGCGAGATGTGGGACGACGTCTTCCGCGTGCGGGTGCGGGGTAAGCTCGGCATCGATCCTCGCGAGGCGACTCGCGCCGATGCATTGGCGCTTCTGCGCGCCCCCGAGTTCGATCCGTATTTCCCGAGCGCCGCCATGGAGCCCGAGATAGTTCGCCAGGTCGCGGAGATGGGTGTTGACGCGCGATGCGATGGACGGATAATCTATGACACCGCCGACAGGGCAGGGAAGCGCTCTCGCGCGTTCTGCGCTCCTGTGCGGGTGCCGCAGGAGGTCTACCTGGTACTTCGCCCGCACGGCGGCCAGGCGGACTACCGCACGTTCCTGCACGAGCTCGGACACGCGCTGCACTTCGGTAGCACACGTCCCGAGCTGCTCTTCGAGTACAGGTGGCTTGGTGACAACTCGGTGACCGAGTCGTACGCGATGCTGTTCGACCACCTGATGCACGATCCCGGTTGGCTGCTCCGTTATACCGGGCTTGGGCGCTCGCGGCTCCCGGAATTCCTCCGCACCGTGGGTTTCGAGGAGTTGCACTTCCTGCGTCGCTACGCGGCCAAGCTCGTCTACGAGTACGCGCTCTACGGAGGAGATGCATCGTGGGACTCGCTTCCCGATCTCTACGTTGCCACTCTCTCCGACGCCACGCTCTTCACGTACGATCCGTCGGATGCGTTCGTGGATGTGGATCCACGCTTCTACTCTGCGCGCTACCTGCGCGCGTGGCAGCTCCAGTCGCTGATAACCCAGACCCTGGTGGAGCGCTTCGACGAGGATTGGTATCGGAACCCGCGGGCCGGTCCGTGGCTGGTCGAGGCTCTGCTCGCTGAGGGGCAGCGTGAGCTGGCGCCGGAGATCGCGGCGAGAGTGGGTGGGGAGCCGCTCTCGTTCGCTCCGCTTCTCCGTGCCACCGAAGCGCTTCTATCGCAATGAAGCGGCAAACCGCTGTCGTCACCGGGGCGTCCCGGGGGATCGGGCGAGAGATTGCGAAGCGCCTCGCCGGGCGGTGGAATGTGGTGGCGGTGGCCCGCTCTGCGGGGGAGCTGGATGAGTTGTGTGTGGACATCGGCGAGTCGGGCGGATCATGCAGCCCGCTCCAGCTCGATGTCACCGATGCGGCGGCCGTGGAACACGCGCTCTCCGGGATCGAAGCGGACGTGCTGGTGAACAATGCCGGTATAGGTGTGATGCGACCGCTGCAGGATCTCACGGTGGACGAGTGGAGATCGATGGTCAGTGTGAACCTCGACGCGCTCTTCTACGTGACGAAGTCCCTCATTCCCGGAATGGTCGCACGAGGCTCGGGGCACGTGGTGAACATCGGTTCTCTCGCGGGCCGCGGTGCCTTCGTGGGCGGCACCTGTTATGCGGCCACGAAGCACGCTGTCGTGGGTTTCAGCGAATCGCTCATGATGGAAGTGCGAGATTCCGGCGTACGCGTATCGCTGGTCATGCCTGGTTCGGTGGCCACACAATTCAGCCACCGCGAGGGCGACACGAGCTGGATGCTCACTCCGGCGGAGGTCGCCGACGCGGTGCTGTTCACGCTCGAGCAGCCCGATAGCGCACTGATCTCCCGCGTGGAGATGCGGCCGTTGAGACGAAGTTAGGAACCGTGGTGCCCGCGGCTGGTGATCTGTACATATCCCGATTGCCGCGTATTGTGATATGCTGAAACCGATACCCGATCCCCATCCGCTATCCATGCCCTATCCGCCTCCGATCCCCCGTGCGCGCGCCGTGGTAGCGGTGATGAGCGATCTGATCTTCCGATCGAAGATCGATGAAGCGGCTCGGCTCAACGGGCTGGAGCTACGCGCGGCGAAGTCGCTGGAGCAACTCGATCGCCACCTAGGTGCCGGGGAGCCCGCCGTAGTGTTCGTGGATCTGGAGGCGGACTCTCTCGATCCGGTGGCCGCGATTCGTCGAATCCGGGAACGGGACAAACGGGGCACGGTGCGCGTGGTGGGCTTCGCGGGGCACACGAACGTGGCCGCCATAGAAGCTGGACGCGCGGCCGGCGCTACCCTGGTGCTGGCACGCTCGGGCCTGGCAGCGCAGCTACCCACCCTGCTCGCGCGCGTTGCCGAAGCGGAGAGGGCGCGCGAGGCCACCTGAGCGACGTTGCGCCCGCTATGGCCACACCGCCGTGTCGGCGCGTAGATTGCGCCACGTGATCGATACCAGACCGGGAAGCCCGGCCCTCGCGGCAGACACCGCGCTCAGGGAGTTGGTGGCGGTGCGCGAGATAGTCCATGCGTTCCTCACCGCCGACCGGCCCGAGGAGGTGTTCCAGTACGCACTCGAGCGGGTGAGTCCGCTCGTGGGCGCCTCTTTCGCGTCGATCTATCTCGTGGACGAGAACGACGACGCGATGCGCCTCGTGGCGGCGTGCAACTGGCCCGAACGCTTCCGTCCTTTTCTGGGACACATGCGCGTGAGACTCGGCCTCGGCCCCAGCGGCGAGGCCGCGAGCGAGCGCCGCATCATCCAGGTGCCCGATGTCTTCGCCGACGACTCGGTGGCCGATTGGCGCGAGGTAGCCAGCGAGATCGGGTTCCGGGCTCTGGTGGCCATCCCGCTGCAGACGCACGGCCGGGTACTCGGAACTGTGACGTTCTACTTCGCCGAGCCGGGTGTTGCCAACGCCGAGGAGAGTGGCCTGCTCAAGATCGTCGCCGACCAGCTCGCCGCCACTGCCGAGAAGTCGCGGCTGATCGACGACCTCCGCCGAGCGAACGCGGCTCTCGTGGATTCGAATGAGGAGCTCGAGCGCCAGTACGCGGCGGCCCTCGAAGCGCGTCGCCTCAAGGATGAATTCCTGTCGAACATGAGCCACGAGCTACGTACCCCGCTCACCGCCGTGCTGGGCTACACGTACCTCCTTCAGGAGGGGATGTCGGGCCCCCTGACCGAGGAGCAACGCCATACGCTGACGCAGGTGACGACATCGAGCGAGCGGTTGCTGGTGCTCATCGAGGATCTGTTGGAGCTCACGAGCCTGAAGCGTGGGGAGCTGCGCGTGAGTGTGGAAGCCTTCGATCCGCGCGAAGCGATGCGTGAAGCTATCACGATCACGCGCGGACGTATGGCGGCGGTCGCATTGCGCGTGGAGTTCCCGGAAGGGGAGGTTCGCTGGATCCGGAGCGATCGGAGGAAGGTGGTCAAGATCCTCTCGAATCTTCTCAGTAATGCGTACAAGTTTACAGCGCAGGGCGAGGTATGCACGACGGTCGAGGGGCGCAACGATGTCGTCCGTTTTGGCGTAACTGACACGGGGATAGGGATCGCACCGGAGGTCCAGCAGGTGGTCTTCGATGAGTTCCGCCAGGCGGACGGCTCGTCCACACGGCCGTACGGCGGCTCTGGCCTCGGTCTGGCGCTTTCTCGTCAGCTCGCGCGACTGCTGGGCGGCGACATACAGCTTCGCTCCTCCTCCAGCGAGGGGTCGTCGTTCGTGCTGGAATTGCCGCTGGAATACAATCCCGATCTCCGGCTGGAGCCGTGAGAATCGTCCACTGTCCACTGTTGGCCGGGTAGCCATGAGTTCTTCACCGGATCTGCCATGATTCTCGAAGTAAAGACGTCCCAGTCGCCCGCCGAGGTGCTCGCCGCCGCGAAGATGTTCTTCGCGCGTCGTAATCCGATCTACGGAGCGTTCCTCGAGCAGGAGAGCCCGAGTCACCTGACGTTCCGCGGACAGGGCATCGAGGAGATAGTGATTGGAGTCATGTCTGTGGAGGGCGGCACGTTGGTGCGCGGCTCCACCTATCTCTACGATGCGCAGATATCGCGCTTCTTCACCACCCTGTCGCCCTGGCTCATGGCCGAGACGGAGGTCGGATGACAGTTCCATTCGTCTCCACCCTCAGGGCCCGGCCGGTGAGCGTGCGGCTGGGACCAACGGACAGTCAGGCGATAAACGTGCGCGTGGAGATCCCGGAGATCTGGGACGTGATACGCATAGTGGTATCGCCAGCCGAGAGCGTCCTGGCTGTGAAGGTGGCCGCGCTCGCGGCACTCGATCCGCGTGGCGACCAGCGTGACTATGTGATGAAGCTGTACGGCTTCGAGGTGCTGGACGAGCAGATTCCACTGTCCGAGGCAGGTGCCAGGGACGGCTCGGTATTCCTGCTCACGCACCGCCGTCGGCGACCGGTCAGGTGAACGCCGCGCTGCCTCAGCCAGAGCGTGGTACCCGCGCCGAGGCCATGGGGCGCGAGCGGCTGCTCGAATCGGCGTCGCGGCTGCGTGTAGAAGTCGCGCGCAGGATCGTGGGGCAGGACGCGGTGCTCGAGGAGGTCGTCATGGCCATTCTCGCTGGCGGCCACGCGCTTCTCGTGGGCGTGCCGGGGTTGGCCAAGACGCTCGTCATCCGCTCCATTGCCGAAGCGATGCGCCTGGACTTCCGGCGCATCCAGTTCACTCCCGACCTGGTGCCGAGCGATATCACCGGCACGGAGATCCTCGAGGAGGACGCGGCTACCGATGGCGTGGGCGGAGGACGCGGTGCGCGACGATTCCGCTTCGTGCGTGGGCCCGTGTTCGCCAACATCGTCCTGGCCGACGAGATCAATCGGACCCCGCCTCGCACGCAGGCGGCGCTGCTCGAGGCCATGCAGGAGCATCGGGTCACGGTCGCGGGCGAGTCGATGCGGCTCCCCGAGCCGTTCTTCGTGCTGGCCACGCAGAATCCCATCGAACAGGAGGGGACGTACCCGTTGCCCGAGGCGCAGCTCGACCGCTTCCTCTTCGAGATCCGAATAGGCTACCCGGCTGAGGAGGAGGAGTTGGCGATCCTCCGGGCAACCACTGGCGTGCAGGAAGTGACCATCGCTCCCGTCCTCGATGCCGACCACGCGCTGGCGCTGCAACGGCTCGTACGCGAGTTGCCGGCGGCCGATCCGGTGCTGCGCTACGCTTCATCGCTCGTTCGGGCCACGCGCCCCGATGCGCCCGGCGCCCCGGAGCTTGTGAAGAGATACGTACGCTGGGGCGCGGGGCCGCGCGCGGGGCAGGCGCTCATCCTGGGTGCCAAGGCGCACGCGCTGCTCGGCGGTCGGTTCGCCGTCGCCCCCGAGGATGTTCGACGGGTTGCGTATCCGGTGCTGCGCCATCGCGTCCTCCCCAACTTCGCCGCCGAGGCGGATGGGATCACGGCTGAACGCGTGGTGGATGAGGTATTGAGCCGCGTGTCTCCGCCGCGGAGCGAGCTCCGGCTCTAGATGCGCAGCGTGGCGAGCGCGCGCCGCAGCTGATGGATAAGACGTCTCGCTATGGCCCCATGCTCGACGCTCTGCGCGGCCTCGCGTGGTCCGCGCGGCGGTCGGTACGCAGCGCGGCTCCAGGAACACATCGCTCGCCGCTGCGTGGAGTCTCGCCCGAGTTCACCGAGTACAGACCATACCGCCAGGGCGATGACCCGCGGCGGCTCGACTGGAAGTTGCTGGCGCGCACCGACCGTGCGTCGGTTCGGGTGACACGCGATCAATCCACGTTCGCCACGATGATGCTCGTGGATGCCTCAGCCTCGATGGCGTTTCCCAAGGAGACGCTGGCGAAGTGGGAGATGGCGTGCCGTGTGGCCATCGGGCTGGCGGCGGTGGCGCTGGCCGCTGGTGATCCAGTGGGGTTCCTGGTGACCGGGGCGGGTGGTTTGCGTCCGCTCGCACCCAGCTCACGCCGCGGCGTGATCACCGATGCGGCCGGACTTCTCGCGGCTGCCGTGCCTGAAGGGGCCGCTCCTCTCTCGCCGGCGCTCGGGTTCGTGCGCCCCGAGTGGCGCGTTGCGATCATCTCGGACTTCCTGGGCGACACCGACCATCTGCTCCAGGCAGCTCGCGAGCGGCTGGGCGCGGGCGGTGAGGTGCACGCGGTGCACGTCGTGGCGCGCGAGGAGCTCGGGCCCGGGGCTGGCGCCATGCTGGCTACCGATCCCGAGGAGCCGCGGATCCGCCGCCCGCTAGGCCCCGCCAACATGGAGGAGTACCAGAGCGCGTTCGAGCTCTGGCGAGGAGAGATGGCGCGTGAGTGGCGCGATGCTGGTGCCGGGTATACGCAGGTCGCGACCGACGAGCCGGCGGAGCGTGCGGTGCGCCGTATAGTGGAGCCGGCGGCTAGCCGTGGGTGAGTGGTGAGCTTCCTTCAACCGTGGGCGTTGGCGGTGAGCATGGGAGTGGCCGCGGCGGTAGTGGCGTTGCACTTTCTGGCGCGCCGCCGACCGAAGGTTGTGCTGTTGCCAACCGCGCGCTTCGTTCCTGCCCGCTCCGTGCGCGCGCCCTCGCGCTCGACGCGGCCGGCGGATCTCCTGTTGCTCGCCATGAGGGTCCTCGCGGTGCTGCTGGTTGGCGCGGCCTTCGCGCGGCCTATGGTGCTTCCCGAGCGGGCCCACCTGCTGCGCGTGGTGGCGCTGGACGTCTCGCGCGCCGCGCTGTCGCCTTCGGCGGCGCGCGACAGCGCCGAGCGGTATCTCCGCACCGGTGACGTCCTGGTGGTTTTCGACTCGGCCGCGCGTCTGGTGGGCGGTAGCGCACGTGATTCCCTGGCGTCGCTCAACCAGTCGCGCGCAGTGGGGTCCCT
>DATCXG010000268.1:0-2288 GCA_036565945.1 Gemmatimonadaceae bacterium | reverse complement strand
GGCGGCTACGCCAGCGTCTGGCGGCGCGCCCTACCACGGACTCTCCCAGCCACGACTCTCCCACCTCCAACTCCCCCATCCCCGCTCTGTTCATGGACGTCGGGCGCGATGACGGATTGGCGGACGAGACCCGTGCTTTCCACGCCGAGCTCACCAGGCTCGGGATCCCGCACGAGTACGCCGAATGGCCGGGAACCCACAACTGGGACTACTGGAGAGCGCACGTAGGACAGAGCCTGGCGTGGATAGCGTCTCTCATCTCAGAGCCAAGCCCCCCGGGCTCATCCCAGCGATAACCCACACACTGGGGACTACTGAACTGCAGTAACTGCTTACCTGCAGCACGGAGAACTGCAGGTAAGCAGTTCCGCAGTTCCGTAGTTCTCCGTGCCTCGGTGCCTCCGTGGTTCCACCAGGCTACGAGCCCAGCTCATAGCTCGCCGAGTCCGGTATCAGGTCCGTGGATCGCTGGGTAGTCCCCACCACGCCCACGATGCGGAACCGGGCGCCCGGTGCCACGCCGATTGCAGTGAGGGGGATCCGCAGCGTGACCGCGTTGGAGTCGTACGATGCCGGGAAGATTCCAGTGGAACGACCTGTCACGATGCTCTCCACCTCCACGTCGTGGCTCGTGGCCAGATCCGGGATGAAGATCCAGTATTCCACGCCCGCGTTCGCCTTGTTGGGGAACGAGTCGGTGAGCGCTTCGAAGCCAGTCTCTGGATCGTTGTCCGCATCCACACCGAGCGTGGCCGCGAGCGAGTTGACCGCCCCATCGCTGACGGGCGCGACGGAATTCGTGAATTCCACGGTGAATATCAGGGAGTCGGCACTCACCCATCCCTTCACACGCCGTACATCGAGCGCGGGGAAGGCGCCGGCACTCCCGCCGAAGACGGCCGTGTCGCCCACAGGGTCGTCGAAGCTGAACTGCGTGAAGAGCCCGCCATCCGGTCGAGTGGCGTCGCCACAGGCCGCCAGGCAGAACAACGTGAGCACGAGCAAACTCTTCATCATCCTCCTCCAGACCAGAAACCGCCAGCGGTGGCCGGCGTGCAACGGCATCGAGCTGTGTGCGACAGCCCACGCCGACCGACGATTGGACCGCACGGAGCGATGGAGAGAGTCGCGTTGTCCGGACAACTTCCACCAATGCGGCAACTCTCAAGCATAATCGGCCGCTCCAAGACGATGCGGGGCCCCGTGGTGTGAGGCAGGAGACTCCTGCTACATCGCATCACACCTCGGCACGCGTCGTGCTCGAACACTACACTGCTGCGCGGGAGGCGTAGCGAATCCGTCCGATCACCAGGGCCCGACGACGCCGTATGTACCACCGTGGCGTCTGGCTCGCAGTAGTGCTGTCGTGCCAGGAGTCGTAGCCGTAACAGAGGTATCCCACCGCATGCGTATCGCGCTGATCTCCACCCCGTTCGTGACAGTGCCGCCGAGGAGGTATGGCGGTACCGAGTTGATGGTGGCCGAGCTCTCCGATGGACTCGTGGAGAGGGGGCACGATGTGACTCTCTTCGGGACCGGTGATTCTTTCACGCCGGCCGAGCTGTGTTCTCTGTATCACGAGGCCCAGTGGCCTCCAGACGTGATGCAGGACATCAATCACGTCTCGTGGGCGATGCGGCAGGCATACGACGGCGGCTTCGACGTCGTGCACGCCAACTCCGCGGCGGCGCTGGTGTTCACCCGCTTCATGCACTCGCTGCCACTGGTATACACGCTGCACCACAGTCGTGATGACGCGCTCTCGCACTTCTACCGGTACTTCCCCGACGTTCACTACGTGGCCATCTCGCACGATCAGGCACGGCGCGAAACCGGCGTGCGACTACCACATGTCATCCACCACGGTCTCAACCCGGCCAGGTACTCGTGGCGGGAGCGCGCGGCGAATTACGTGTGCTTTCTCGCCCGCTTCGCCAAGGTGAAGGGCCCCCACACAGCCATCGATGTGGCCGGCGAGGCAGGGGTACCTATCCGCGTGGCCGGCGAGGCGCACCATGTAGATGCGGACTTCAACGCCCGGGAGATCGAGCCGCGCCTCCTGCGCGACCACGTGACCATGCTCGGCAGCATCGGAATGAGCGAGAAGGTGCCGCTACTCCGCGATGCGCGGGCGCTGCTGGCTCCCATCGAGTGGGATGAACCGTTCGGTCTGGCGCTCATCGAGGCAATGCTCAGTGGCTGCCCGGTGGTCGCCTTCCCGCGCGGGAGTGTGCCGGAGCTGGTCGAGGAGGGTGTCACCGGCTTCGTGGTGCGAGACGCGGGGGAGA
>DATCXG010000257.1:0-2924 GCA_036565945.1 Gemmatimonadaceae bacterium | reverse complement strand
ATTGGTTAGAGCACCGGACTGTGGCTCCGGGGGTTGTGGGTTCAATTCCCATCGGTCACCCTGGATAGGCTCGTAGCTCAACTGGTAGAGCACCGGTCTCCAAAACCGGCGGTTGGGGGTTCAAGTCCCTCCGGGCCTGTGAAGTCAAATTGTGGCGGTATCGTCTAGGGGACTAGGACGGAGCCCTCTCAAGGCTCAAACACGGGTTCGAATCCCGTTACCGCTACCTGGTGAGGCCCCATCGTCTATCGGTTAGGACGGCACTCTTTCAAGGTGCAGAGAGGGGTTCGACTCCCCTTGGGGCTATGGGGGAAGAAGGGTGGGAAGGTGGAGGCGAAGTTCAATTGATGTACAATTTGGGGCTGTAGCTCAGCTTGGTTAGAGTGCCGGTCTGTCACACCGGAGGTCGCGGGTTCGAGCCCCGTCAGCCCCGTGACGATACATGCAGGTGCAGGGCCCTGGTGGTGAAATTGGTAGACACGCCATCTTGAGGGGGTGGTGCCGCGAGGCGTAGCGGTTCGAGTCCGCTCCAGGGCATGACAGTTGGGGAAGATCGGGTGATGGTACAGGGTGCGGAGCTTCTGGCACCGGCCCGGCGTGGTCCATGACAGAAGTACCCCACCTTTTCAGCTATTCCGAACA
Organism: Gemmatimonadaceae bacterium; assembly: GCA_036565945.1. Classification (GTDB taxonomy): domain Bacteria; phylum Gemmatimonadota; class Gemmatimonadetes; order Gemmatimonadales; family Gemmatimonadaceae; genus JADGGM01. The sequence goes on along the minus strand of DATCXG010000257.1, from coordinate 2,282 downwards.
ACGCCAGCGTAGCTCAGTGGTAGAGCACTCGATTCGTAATCGAGCGGTCGTCGGTTCAATCCCGACCGCTGGCTCTTGGTGAAGTCACTCGATGACGAAGAGATGCGCGACGGCTCGCCCCTCCCGGGGCGAGCCGTTCTGTTTTCAAGGGCGCGCCGCCTGATTTGCGGAATGACCAACCGCGGGACATACCAGTCTACCTTCCGGGCGCCTTCGAGCGTCCTGCTTCCCGCCGCTGTTGCACACATCGTCTCCTCCAAGGAGCCTTCCGCATGCGCAGTGTCGTCTTCCTTCTGCTTTGCAGCATAACCGGCAGCGCCGTAGCGCAGGCGCCGAATATCACACCGACCGGCGACCCATCCGTCAAAGCGGATACGATCTACCGTCTGGCGGTGAACCCCGCTGACTACGAAGGCCAGTCCTTCGTGTATCTCCTCGATGACGGTGTCGTGGTCTACCAGGCGAACGGCCAGAGCAAGCAGACCTTCCGCCAGGTCGCCCAGATTCTCACACAGGACGCTGTCGAGGATTGGGCGGAGCAGCGGTTCTCGTACGAACCCGGGCACCAGAAGCTCACGATCAACTGGATCCGCGTAGTGAAGCCCGACGGTCAGGTGGTGAGCGCCGCGCCGACGCACGTCCAGGACTCCGACGTGCCGGCGACGATGGGGAACCCCGTGTACGCTGACCGCAAAGTTCGCCGTCTGTCGCTCAGCGGCGTGGCCGTCGGCACGATCGTGGACTACAGCTACACGCTGGAGGAGCTCAAGCCATATCGACCGGGCGACTTCCTCTCGAGTTGGTCGATCACCACGGGTCTTCCCACGCGCCGCTCCCGGTACATTGTCGATATGCCCGCGAGCGTGCAGCCACACATGCTCGAGCGCAACATCAAGAGCCCGGCGAAGATCACCACCGCGCACGGCCGGCGCGTGTACACGTGGGCAGCGGCCGACATTCCGAAGCCCAAGTCGGAGCCCTTCGCCGCGGACTCGAACGGCGTGTTCCAGTCGGTGGCGCTCTCGGCGCCGACCAGCTGGCAGGACATATCGAAGTGGTACGCCGGCCTCGCGCGCGATCGCTACCAGCTCACCCCCGAGCTGGAGGCCAAGCTGCACGAGCTCGTGGCCGGCGCGCGCACGCTCGACGATTCGTTGAGCGCCGTGCAGCGCTGGGTGGCGCAGGACATCCGCTACGTCTCGCTCTCGCTCGGCATCGGCGGATACCAGCCGCGCACTCCCGCCGAGGTGTTCAAGACGCAGTACGGCGATTGCAAGGACAAGGCGACCATCTTCGTGGCGATGGCGCAGCGGATGGGCGTGGAGGCGTATCCCGTGCTGCTCAACTCCGGCGGCAAGGTGGAGCGATCGCTGCCGTCCATAGATCAGTTCAATCACGCCATCGCTGCTCTGAAGCTCGGCGGCAGCTACCAGTACGTCGATCTCACGTCCGAGCTCACGCCTTACGGTGAGCTCCCCGGTCCGGATCAGGGTCAGTTCGCGCTCGTCGTGCACGCTGATGGTCACGCCGACGAGGTCTTTCTTCCCGAGGACTCAGCTTCCGTGAATCTCTCGGAGACCGTGTACCGTGGCGAACTGACACCGGACGGGCTCGCAAACCTTCACTACACCGAGCGTGCGACGGGGCTCAGGCAGTACGGCCTGCGCGACCTCTTCACCACTCCGCTCGACTCGATCAAGCGCGATCGCTTCATCCGCGCGCTCGCCGGTAACACCTACCCCGGCGCGGTCGGCGACAGCCTGGTGATCTTCGACGGTAAAGATCTGAAGGTGAAGCCGAAGATCTCGATGTACATCCACGGTGGACAGGCGGCGAAGGTCTCCGGGCAGAGCGCGATCCTGAGTCTGCCGCCGTCGTTCAGCTCCATGGCCGGGCTTCAGACGCTCGCCACGCAGCTCGAGGAGGGAAAGCCGCGCGTCTATCCCATACAGGTGGCGAGCGTGGTGGGCCCTATCGTCGGAGTTTCGGAGCTCGTACTGGAGCTCCCCGAGGGATGGCAGGCTGACCTTCCGAAGGGCGTCACCGCGGTCAGCGACTTTGGGAGGTACACGGCGGAGTACACGCAGAACGGACGCGAGCTGAGAGTGTACCGGCGCATGGAGGGGCGGCGGGGTGTGAAGCCGCCGGAGGATGTGGACGCGCTGATCGCGTGGCTCCGCGCTGTGGCGAAGGACGATGTGCAGTACATCGTCCTGCAGCGAGGGGTGACAGTGGGGAAGTGAGCACGCACGGCCGGTGGCGGGGAGCCATCAGGCTGCGGA
>DATCXG010000241.1:0-8144 GCA_036565945.1 Gemmatimonadaceae bacterium | reverse complement strand
CGCGCGCAGTTGACCCTCGAGCAACTACTCGATCGTCTCGAGCGCGGCGAAGCTCCAGCGCCCGGCGCATCGCTGTTGAACGCGCTGGGCGGTAGGGTTCGCGGATGATACGAACTCAGCGAGCAACCAGTAAATCGTAGGGGCAACTGCTTGAGCCACGCGGAACTGCTGAACTACGGAACTGCTTACCTGCAGCACAGAGAACTGCAGGTAAAAGCAGTTCTCTGTGCTGCAGGTAAGCAGTTCTCCGTGGTTCAAGCAGTTGCTGTTTCTTACTTCACGACCACCTCAGACATGATCACATGGCCGACATCAAGACAGTAGGAGTGCTCGGCGCGGGGCTCATGGGCTCCGGCATCGCGCAGGTCGCGGCGCAGAGCGGATTCACCACCAGGGTGAGAGAGGTATCCGATTCGCTGGCCCACAAGGGACAGGCGAACATCGAGAAGAGCTTCAACAAGGCGATCGAGAAGAGCAAGGGGAAGGTGACCGAGGCCGATCGTGACTCGGCGATGAGCCGGCTCCACTTCACCACGCGCATCGAGGATCTCGCCGACTGCGACATCGTCATCGAGGCCGTGGTGGAGGATATCGAAGTCAAGAACACCATGTGGAGGGAGCTCGACGCGATCTGTCCGACGCACACGATATTCGCGTCCAACACATCGAGCCTCACCATCGCCGCCATGGCCGCGGCCACCGCGCGCGCCGACAGAATGGTGGGTCTCCACTTCTTCAATCCGGTGCCGGTGATGAAACTGGTGGAGGTGGTGCGGACGGTCACGACCAGCATCCAGACCTTCGAGCGAGCTTTCGACTTCGCCGTGCGACTCGGCAAGGAACCGATCGCCGCCAAGGACAATTCGGGCTTCGTCGTCAACCTGCTGCTGGTCCCCTACCTCGTGGACGCGATCAACGCGCTGGAGCACGGGGTGGCGAGTGTGGAAGACATAGACAAGGGCATGAAGCTCGGCACCGGCCACCCGATGGGACCGTTCACTCTCCTGGACTTCGTGGGACTCGATACCACCTACAAGATCGCCCAGATCATGTTCGACGAGTATCGCGAGAAACGCTACGCCCCTCCGCCACTCCTCAAGCGCATGGTGCTGGCCGGCATGTACGGAAGGAAGTCGGGGAAGGGCTTCTACGACTACAGTGTCGATCCACCGAAGGTCAATGACCTCGGCCTGTAGGAATCGCATCCGGTGAATCCAGTGCTGCTCCGTCGGGCGCGCGAGCCAGGACGTCCGTGGTCTCGCGATGCGCTGGCGGAGTGATACCAGGCTGGCTTCCCCGACGGGCGGAGCTGATCGGACAACTTGTCCGACGCGCGCCACCTAGATTAGTATCACACCGAGCCACTCGACGTCCCGATGGCGGTACCGCGCGTTCGCGGTACCGTAGGGCGTCCGCCCTGGCCCGTCGCGCGTTCCTGCCGGGGCGACGTCTCGTACGCGCCGTGAGGCAAGCGATGACTGCTATCGACCAACAGGGAGTCAGTACCGCTCCCGTTTCAGACTTCGTCCGCCACCACTTCCGCCACTTCAACGCCGCCGCGCTCATCGACGCGGCCGACGATTACAAGCGCCACCTCGACGCTGGCGGCTCGATGCTCCTGACCATGGCCGGCGCGATGAGCACCGCGGAGATCGGCCTCTCGCTCGCCGAGATGATTCGCCAGGGAAAGGTCCACGCCATCTCCTGCACCGGCGCCAACCTCGAGGAAGACGTCTTCAACCTCGTGGCGCACGACAGCTACGAGCGCATCCCGCACTACCGCGATCTCACACCGGCGGATGAGCATGCGTTGCTCCAGCGGCACATGAACCGCGTCACCGATACCTGCATCCCCGAGGAAGAGGCGATGCGGCATATCGAGTCGGTGGTGCTGGCCGAATGGATGGCAGCCGACGCGCGTGGCGAGCGCTTGTTCCCGCACGAGTTCATGTATCGCATCCTGCTGAGCGATGCGCTGCGCGGTTCGTACTCGATAGATCCCAAGGATTCCTGGCTCCTGGCAGCGGCGGAGCGCAACCTGCCGATGTTCGTGCCCGGCTGGGAGGATTCCACACTGGGCAACATGTACTCCGGCCACTGCATTTCCGGGGACATCAAGAACGTCCACACCGTGCGGACGGGCATCGAGTACATGATGCGCCTGGCCGACTGGTACACGACCGCCTCGGCCTCGTCGTCGATCGGATTCTTCCAGATCGCGGGCGGGATCGCGGGCGACTTCCCGATCTGCGTAGTACCAATGCTGCATCAGGATCTGAAGCGCCCCGATGTGCCGCTCTGGGGCTACTTCTGTCAGATCTCCGACTCCACCACGAGCTACGGCTCCTACTCTGGCGCCGTGCCGAACGAGAAGATCACGTGGGGCAAGCTGGGCATCAACACTCCCAAGCACATCATCGAGAGCGACGCGTCGATCGTGGCGCCGCTGATGTTTGCCCTCGTGCTGGGACTGTGAGTAGTGCTCGTTCACCTGCGCCATTCGGCGCAGGTGAACGAGTCTCGCTCAATCCCACGTCAACGCCGACGCCGACTGGTACTCCGTTACCTGCGTCTCGAAAAAGTTCTTCTCCTTCCGTAGATCGACCGCCTCGCTCATCCATGGGAACGGGTTCGGCGATCCGTACCGAGTCGGAAGGCCGATCCGTTCGAGCCGGCGATCCGCTACGTAGCCCACGTAATCCCGGAATAGCCCGGCGTTGAGGCCCAGCACGCCGCGTGGGAGGCAGTCTTCGGCGTAGGCGATCTCCAACTCCACGGCGCGCGCGATCCTGTCACGCATCCTCTCCCTGAGTGCCGGTGTCCACAGCTCCGGGTTCTCGGCTATGAGCCCGTTGATCAGATCGAGACCGAAGTTCAGGTGCGTCGATTCGTCGCGGAGGATGTACTGGAACTGCTGCCCCACCCCAGTCATCCGGTTCTGCCGCTGGAAGGAGAGCATCATGGCGAAGCCAGAGTAGAAGAAGATTCCCTCCATCACCACGTAGTAGCCGATGAGGTTCTCCAGGAACTGCTGCGCGCCAGCGGTGGTCGCCGTGCTGAAGTTCGGCTGCAGAACGGCCTCGGTCAGCTCGATCTCCAGCGCGTCCTTCTCGGCTATGCTGTTCACCTCCCGGTGCATGCGAAAGACGTCGGCACCGTCCAACCCGAGACTCTCCACGATGTAGTGGAACGCGTGCGTGTGGATCGCCTCCTCGAAAGCCTGCCGGAGCAGGTACTGCCTGCACTCCGGATTCGTGATATGCTTGAAGATCGCGATCGTCAGGTTGTTGGCAACGAGGCTTTCCGCGGTGGAGAAGAAGCCGAGATTCCGCAGAATCACCCGCCGCTCATCTGCCGAGAGCGCATCGCTCTGCCAGAGCGCGATGTCGCGCGCCATCGGAATCTCCTGAGGCTGCCAGTGATTGCGACAGCCGTTGAGATAGTGCTCCCAGGCCCAACTGTACTTGAGCGGCATGAGTTGATTTACGTCCACCGCGCGGGCATTGATGAGGCGCTTGTGAGAGGGGGACGCAGGCTGATCGGGCAGCGCCAGGCTCCGTGACAAAGAGCGCGGGGGGATAGGTGCGGTCATTGGCAGCTCTCGCACGTGCCGTCCAGGTTGCATACGGCGGCCGGGGATGTGATGGACTCGCCAGCCGTGCCATCGACGCGATCGATTTGGATGTTGGCTGACGCGCTGCGCGACCTCATCCAGCGAGGCTGGATCCCTCGCAGGTTGATGTCCAGGGTGGACTGCTCCACTCCCCCTGCGCTCAGCGTTCGGAGATAGTACGTGGTCTTGAGCCCCTTCTCCCAGGCCAGCATGTACATGTCGCTCAGCCGCCTCCCGTTGGGAGTGCCCAGGTACAGATTCAGCGACTGCCCCATGTCGATCCACTTCTGGCGCCGCGCGGCGCACTCGATCAGCCATTCCGCCTCGATCTCGAATGCGGTGAGGTACTTGTCTCTGAGTGCTTGGGGAATGCGGTCTATGCTGGCAAGGACGCCATCGTGATACTTGAGATCGTCGACCATCTGGCGATCCCACAATCCCAGGCGTCGCAGGTCGGCCACGAGCGATGCGTTCACCATGGTGAATTCGCCCGAGAGATTCGACTTCACATACAGATTCTTGTAAGTCGGCTCGATCGACGCCGAGACGCCGCAGATGTTGGCGATCGTCGCGGTGGGCGCGATGGCCATGACGTTGCTGTTGCGCATGCCGTGGATGCGCACTGACTCGCGCACCGGCGTCCAGTCGAGCTTCGACTGGCGGGAGAGGGGCACCGCGATACCGCGTTCTCGCTGCAGTAGCTCCATGGTATCGATCGGGAAGAGCCCTCGGTCCCACTTCGAGCCTGCGTAGCTGGCGTACCGGCCGCGTTCACTCGCCAGCTCGGACGATGCGAGAATCGCGTGATAGGCGATCAGCTCCATGCTCTCGTCGGCGAAGTCGGCCGCGGCATCTGACGCGTAGCTCACGCCGAGCGTATGGAGCGCATCCTGGAAGCCCATCAACCCCAGGCCCACCGGCCGGTGCCGCATGTTGGCGTTCCGGGCTTCGTCGATGGGGTAGAGATTGATGTCGATCACGTTGTCGAGCATCCGCATAGCTGTCGTGACCGTGGCCGCCAGCCGCTCGCGGTCGATGCCCACAGGCGTCACGTGCGCGGCGAGGTTGATCGACCCCAGATTGCAGACGGCTGCCTCGTCGCGGCTCGTGTTTAGCAGGATCTCCGTGCACAGGTTGGAGCAGTGCACGACGCCCACGTGATCCTGCGGGCTGCGGATGTTGGATGGATCCTTCCAGGTGAGCCAGGGATGTCCGGTCTCGAAGACCATGGCCAGCATCTTCCGCCAGAGCCCCTGCGCGTCCACGCGTCTGGCCGATCGTATCTCGCCCGCATCGGCGGCGGCCTCGTACCGCAGGTACCTGTCGCGAAAGGCCGCGCCGTAGAGATCGTGGAGATCGGGAACATCGTCGGGGCTGAACAACGTCCAGTGCGCGTTGTCACGCACTCGCTCCATGAAGAGATCGGGAATCCAGTGAGCGAGGTGCATATCGTGCGTGCGCCGGCGATCGTCGCCGGTATTCTTGCGTAGCTCGATAAACGCTTCGATATCGAGGTGCCACGTTTCCAGGTACGCGCAGGTGGCACCCTGCCTCTTGCCGCCCTGGTTCACGGCGATCGCCGTATCATTGGCGACCTTGAGGAAGGGGATCACGCCCTGGCTGGGACCGCCGGTGCCATTTATCAGGCTCCCGAGCGCGCGAACGTTAGTCCAATCGTTGCCCAGCCCTCCGCTCCACTTCGAGAGGAGAGCGTTGTCGCGGATCGCCTTGAAGATGTCGCCCAGGTCATCCTGCACCGTGGTCAGGAAGCACGACGAGAGTTGCTGATGACGCGTGCCGGCGTTGAATAGCGTCGGCGTGGAGCAGCAGAAGGCGAAGCTCGAGAGCACGTCATAGAACGCAATCGCGCGCGTGCTCCGCTGGGCCGCGTCCTCGCCGAGCGCCAGGCCCATCGCCACGCGCATCCAGAACCATTGCGGCAGCTCGAGGCGCTTGCCCTCGTGCTGGAGGAGGTAGCGGTCGTACAGAGTCTGTGCGCCGATGAAGCCAAACGAGAGGTCCCGCGTGGCATCCAGCGCGGCGGCGAGGCATGGCAGGTCGTACGAGGCCAGTCGAGCATCGAGACAACCGAGCGCTACCCCACCCTCCACGTACGACGCGAAGCGTTCCTGGTACAGGGAGCGCATCTCACCGTAGGTGACCGGGCTCCCCACCACCTCGGCGTACAGATCGCCGATCAGCAGTCGGGCGGCGAGGATACCATACTCCGGCTCCTGCTCCACACGCGCGCGGGCGGCGAGAATGGCCGCGGCACTTACCTCGGCACGGGTGACACCATCGTATGACGCCGCCAGCGCGGCGTCCGCGACTACGCGCGGATCGACCGTCGGGGTGAGCCCCTCTGCCGCTTCGGCCACTAGCGCGCGAAGTACGGCCCCCTCCAGAAGGGATTCATGCCCGTCAGCCTCACGGATACGAAGGCGTGGTCCGATCCGCCGCTCAGCGCGAGCCTCGCGATAGAGGATGTAGCGACGGGCAACGGCGTAGTGGCCGCCGCCCATGAGAGCGCGCTCGACCTCGTCCTGAATCGTCTCGATGGGGAGCGCGGCGTTGCGCGGGTGCGTCGCCAGACCGAGCTCCACCGCGTCCGTGACGCGCTCGATATCCTCGAAGCAGCGCGCGTCAAAGGCATCGGGGTACGGGACCCTTGCCTCAGCGCGGAACGCCATCTCGATGGCGTGCGCGATACGCGAGCGATCATAGGGCACTGTCCGGCCGTCACGTTTGACTACGGCGGAGATGGGGGGGAAAGCGGGGGTGTCGAGATCCCCGTCGGGGAGAGTCACCGATTCCATGCATCCTCCAGCGTCGTGACACACGATCCGCCGAAGGAAGGAGGGGCGCCGATGACCTCGAGACAGATCCGACAGAGTCGGAGGCCACGCGCGGCAACCACACCCCTTTCACGCGAAGGAGGTCGTCACGACAATCGGCTCGTGGGAGGGCATTCGGGCTTGGCAGATGTGCCTTACCGTTGCGCGACAGCGCCGGAATCTCACCGGACTTTCCCCAGTCTTGCAGCCGGCCACGGCAGCCGGCTCCACGAGCATCTCACTTTTACTGTGGGGCAATGATAGGTGGAAGCAGGCAGGCGGGCAACCCTGGCACACTCTGCATCCCCTGTCACTGGCCGCAGAATCGAGCGATGTTACTAGCATGGATCCCGTCGGCCCCGTGCACACCTATCGCGTCGATGTGGCCGCCCGTTCGGTGTACTCGGAGGGCGCGGGCATAGCGCGCACAGTCCCCCGCGCCGTGGCAGTAGCGAGCGACGGGCAGGAGGTGGTGGACCTCGTGCGGTGGGCGCACGAACGCGGGCTGCCGCTCGTGCCGCGCGGTTCGGGGAGCGGGATGGCGGGCGGCGCTGTGGGTGCGGGCGTCATAGTCGACCTGAGTCGGTTGAACGACATCGGCCAGGTGGATGTCGCACGGAGTCGTGTGTTGGTAGGCGCCGGTGCGCTACGCGACTCGGTGGACAGCGCCGCTCGGGCCGTCGGACTTCGCTTTCCGGTGGACCCCTCCAGCGGACGATTCTGCACCGTTGGGGGTATGGCTTCGACCAACGCCGCGGGCCCGCACACTCTGCGCTACGGTGCCACGCGCGCCTGGGTAACGGCACTCGATTGCGTGTTCGATGACGGCACGCGCGCCATGGTACGGCGAGGCGTGGCGCCGGACTCCGAAGTGCCCGCCATCCGCCGCTTCCTGGACGGTCCGAGCGAGGCGATCCTGGCTGCGCCCCAGTCGCTGCTCGCCCACGCTGGCGTTCGTAAGGAGTCGTCGGGCTACGCGCTGGCGGCGTACGCGCGGAGTGGGGAGCTCGTGGACCTGCTGGTTGGCAGCGAGGGGACGCTCGCGATAATCGTCAGGGTGGAGCTCGCCCTGGTGCCGGTACCAGGTGCGACGAGCAGCGTACTCGCGGAGTTCGCCACCCTCGAAGCAGCGGTGGAGGGCGCGAGCCGCGCGAGGGAACTGGGGGCCGCCGCGTGCGAGCTGCTCGACCGCACATTTCTCGACGTGGCAGCCCGCGGCGACGCGAACACCGGAATCGCACCGGATACGGAGGCAGTGCTTCTCGCCGAGGTGGAGGGCGAAAACGAGGACGGCGCATCCACCGCCGCCCTGGCGCTGGAGGCGGCTTTCATCGCTTCTGGCGCCACAGCAGTGCGGCTGGCCATGGATCCGGCCACGGAGCACGAGCTCTGGTCGATCCGTCATGCCGCCAGCCCCATACTCGCTCGCCTCGACCCAGCGCTACGATCGATGCAGTTCATCGAGGATGGCGCAGTGCCACCGGAGCGGCTGCCCGAGTACGTACGCGGCGTTCGCGAGGCACTCGCGACCCATGGACTCCGCGGCGTCATCTTCGGCCACGCGGGCGACGCCCACGCACACGTGAACCCGCTGATAGACGTCGACATGCCCGACTGGCGCGACCGGGTAGCGCGCCTCATGGATGACGTCGTGGCCCTCACCGCGCGGCTCGGCGGCACTCTCGCAGGCGAGCACG
>DATCXG010000238.1:0-6743 GCA_036565945.1 Gemmatimonadaceae bacterium | reverse complement strand
CACCCCGAGGTGGTTCCTGCCTCCTGAACCCTGCACCCTGAACCCCGTAGTTAGCAGTTCCTGCCCCCTGAACCCTGCACCCTGCCCCCTGTAGTTCCCTGGCCTCTCCTTTGCGTTATTCTCAACGCATGCAGAGCCGCCCCCGCCGGATGCTGGTGCCGGCGGCCATCGCCGCGTTCGCCCTGATAGCCGCCAACACACTCGCAGCACAAGCAGACCGCGATGAGCACGAGAGCCCGGAGGTCACGGAACTCTCCATAAAGGGCGTGAAGCGTGTGAGCGAGAGCCAGCTGCGACAGAGCATCGCCACCGAGGCCACAACCTGCAAGAGCTTCCTGCTCGAGCCATTCTGCCTCTTCAGCAAGTCAGCTCTCTTCGTCGACAGGCGCTATCTCGATCACACGGAGTTGAAGCGCGACGTCCTCCGCATCAAGGTCTTCTACTGGAAGAGGGGCTACCGTTCGGCTAGCGTCGACACATCGGTGGCCCAGCACGGCGCTGGCGTACGAGTAGCCTTCGAGATCACCGAGGGGCCGCCCACCATCATCCGCACACTCAACGTGCGCCGCCCGGAGGCGGTGATCACTGCCAGGGATGTGCAGCGCACGCTGCTGCTGCGCGCCAGCCATCCACTGGACGTCATCCGCCTCGACTCCAGCCTGATGCGCCTCCGCGATCGGCTCTGGGATGAGGGCTACGCCGATGCCACACTGTACGATACTGTGCTCGTCACCGCCGACGGGCACAGTGCCGATGTCCGGATAACCATCCACCCGCAGCGGCGCACCGTGGTGGACACGGTCACCATCAGTGGCAACGAGAAGATCGCCACCAACGCCATCCGGAACATGATCGCTCTCGAACCAGGGGCGCCGTACAGACGGCGTGACGTGGTCGAGAGTCAGCGCAATCTCTACTTGTCGAATCTCTTCCGTCGCGCAACGATCACTGCCCCAGCCTCCGAGGACTCTACGAGGACCGTGAGCGTGGCCGTGGCCGAGGCACCTCTGCACCAGGCCCGGGTGAGCGGAGGGTTCAACACGGTGGAATTCGTCCAGCTACAGGCCAACTACACCGACTACAGTTGGCTCGGCGGAGTGCGCCGATTCGATCTGAGCGGCGTGCTGAGCAACATCCTGGCGCCCCAGTTCAACGGCACCGGAATCTTCCAGAACGTCACTGGCAATCTCGGCGATCGGGAGGCGGCGCCCTACCTACGGCTCAACTACGAGACCAGCGCCAATGTCACGCAACCCTGGTTTCACGACCCGCGCAACACACTCGGCGCGACTCTGTTCGCGCACCGGCGCAGCGCTCCGGGGATCTTCATCGACAAGGGCTACGGCACCGGCGCCTCGTTCACGCGGTTCGTGTCGTCCCGCTCGCCGTTCAGCATCATCTACCGCTACGAGCTGACGCAGGTGGACGCCGGCAACATCTATTTCTGCGTGAACTACGGCGTATGCCAGTCGGCCACCATCGGCGCACTGCGCGGCCGGCACGCGATGTCGCCGCTCTCGCTCGAGATCGCCACCGACCGCAGCGACGACCCCCTGTCGCCAACCGACGGCTACATCGCCCGCCTCCAGGTGGAGCACGCATCGGCGTTCACGCTCTCGGAATTCCGCTACAATCGGATCGCGGCCGAGGCCAGCCGCTACATGCCAATAGGCGACAACGGAGCCGTGCTGGCCGGGCACGTACGCCTCGGGTGGGTGAAGCCACTCTCCAGCACGCGCAACGCACTCGGCCAGGAGGGCGGCGACAACGACGACATCCTGCACCCTCGCAAACGCTTCTACGCCGGCGGCTCCCAGTCGGTGCGCGGCTACGGTGAGAACCAGTTAGGGCCCAGGGTGCTCACCATCGATCCGGACACGCTGCTGGCACACGGCGAGGTGGTATTGGCATCGGGGGACACCATCCCGTGCTCCACTGGCTCCATCGCCGACGGATCGTGTAGCCCAGCGAGGGTATCATCAGAGAACTTCGAGCCGCGTCCCACAGGCGGGACGTCGCTCATCGAGGCCAGCATAGAGTACCGCTTCCCCATCTGGAAGCGCCTGGGCGGGGCAGTGTTCCTCGACGGCGCCTACGTGGGTGAGGGCAGCGCTACCGAGATCCTCAACGGAACGGGAGCGATAACGCCCGGATTCGGGTTCCGCTACCAGTCGCCCGTTGGACCCATTCGCGTGGATCTGGGGATCCGTCCCACCCTCAAGGAGAAGCTGGACGTAATCACCGAGACCGTCGGGCCCGACGGCACGGGGCGCATCGTGAGACTCGAGGAGTCAAAAGACTACGACCCACTGGAGGGCTCCGGCGGCTTATTGAGCAAGGTCCTGCGTCGGCTCTCGCTTCACCTCTCCATTGGCCAGGCATTCTGATGCGCAGGGCGCTCGGGATCTTCCTCGTCACGATAGCGGTCGCACTCGCGCTCGCGCTGCTGGGGATCCTCGCGCTCACGAATACGAACTGGGGACGCGAGCACGTGCGTCGCATCGCCGTCGGCGCACTCGGCGGAAGCGTGCACGGCATCGTGCGACTGGGGAAGATTCGCGGCAATCTGCTGAACGAGGTGATCCTGGTGGACTTCTCCATCACCGACAGCGCTGGCCGCCCTTTCGTGAGCATGGAGAGAGCACGCGCGCAGTACCGCCTCGGCGACTTTCTGCACAAGCGGATAGGGCTCACCAGCCTCGCGCTCGAGCGGCCAGTGATAACATTGGACAAGCCACCGGGCGGCGAATGGAACTTCCAGCGGATCTTCCCGCCCACCGCTGAAGCAGACACCGCCCGCGGCTTTGGCTCGTGGATCACCGCCAACAACGTGCGCATCACCCACGGCCGGGTAATCGTGCGCACACCGTGGAGCCCGAGCGATACCCTGAGCGACGCGCAGCGTGACAGTGCGGTGCGCGTGGCGCTGGGCGGCGAGACGCGCGCGCACGTGGTCCAGGTGTCTGGCGGTTACCAGTCGGTGATGGATTTCCAGAACATCCAGGCGGCGCTGCCCCACGCCAGGCTCGCCGATCCCGACAGCGCGAGCCGCCTCTTCCGGGTGGGAGAGCTGCGCATGCTGGCGTTCCCATTCACGCCGCCGGCCGCCGACATCCGGCGGCTCAAGGGCGATTTCCGCATGGACGCCGACTCGCTCTGGTTCCACGACGTCGCAGCTGCTCTGCCGAACACCAGGATGAGCGCCAGCGGTACCTACATGCTCGAGTCGGGCGACCTGAATCTCACCACGCGCGCCCGGCCACTGGCGCTGGCCGATCTGCGCTGGCTATACCCGTCACTTCCGTCATCAGGCGGCGGGGAGATGCGTTTCGACATGCGCTACCGCACGACGACCGAGAGTGACTTCGTGGTGCGCGATGCGAGTATCACCGTAGACAGCGGATCGCTGTCGGGCGCCATCGGGGTGGCCATGGATACCGCCGGTGTGCTTCGCCTGCACGACACCGACCTCAGCTTCGCCCGCGTCAAGACCGGTACGATCGAGGACCTCGTACCCGGGCTCGACATCCCCCGAGATGGGACGCTGGCCGGGCACGCGATACTCGCCGGCGGCCTGAGCGCGATGCACGTGAACGCCGACGTCGCGTTCGACGACGACAGCGACGGAACGAGCCGCATGTTGGCCGTTGGGAGCGTGGGGACCGGCGGCCCCGGCGGTGGCATCAACACGAGCGACCTCCGCCTCCGTTTCGACCCGCTGCAACTGGCACTTGCGCGCGTCGCGGCTCCAGAACTGCCAGTGGGAGGCACCATCATCGGCACCGCCACTTTGAACGGCTCGACCACCTCGCGCATGATGGCGCAGGCCCAGTTCGTCCACAGTGATCGCGGCAGCGTGTCACGCATCAGAGCACGCGCTGCCTACGAGGGCGGGCCACGGAAGTGGGTGGACGCGGACGTGAGCGCGGAACCGTTGGCGCTCGCCACCGCGGGTCGATTCGCGCCCGCGCTCAAACTCCACGGTACGGTGGTCGGGAGGGTGCGAGCTACTGGAAGACTGGATTCCCTGAGCGTGCTCGGCGATCTGCGTCTCCCCGACGGCGGCACGCTCACGGCGCGCGGTTGGACGGACGTCGAGAGCGCCGAGAAGCGCTACGATCTCACGGCGGCGCTCGACGTCTTCAACCTTCGCACCGTGACCGAGCTGGGACCGCCTACGGCGATCAGCGCGATTGCGGCGGTGCGTGGTGAGGGGATCGATCCAGCCACGATGCGCGCTGCCATCGCGGCCGACGTGTCGCACTCCGCAGTCGACAGCGTGCCCTTCGATTCGCTCAGCGTGCGCGTGGCAGTCGCCAACGGTGTCGCCACGATCGACACACTCTCGCTGGCGGCACCCATCGCGAACGCATCGGCGAGTGGCGCCTTCGGATTGGCCAGCGGCCGGAGCGGCACGCTCACCTACATAGTGCACGTGGACTCGCTCGCGGGGCTGCGCCGCTTCATCCCCAGCGCCGACACCGGCGTGGTGGCTCCGCGCCCCGGGCGCGTGGCGGCGGCGCTGGAGAAGGCACGGGCCGATTCGGCGCGCGAGGCACAGCGAACAGAGGTAGCGCGGGCGGCCGTTGGTGGACCACCGCCCAAGCTCCACCTCGACACGATACCTGCGCTCGCGGCCGACTCCATCTCGGGCGCGGTGTACGCGGCTGGCAAGGTCACCGGCGGCATCAAGGGCTTCAACGTGCGCGGACGGCTGGGAGTGGAGAAGCTCATCGCGCGCGGTAACGTGGTGCGGCGCGGCAAGGTAGAGTACGCGCTGGTGGCTGCGGGAACACCTTCGTTCGCGGCAGCCGCGGGCGCATCGCTCGACTCGGTGGAGGCGGCCGGCTTCGCGCTCGACAGCGTGGAGCTGCGCGCCACGTATCGCAAGCCCGGCGGGATGGTGGACATGGCCATCTACCAGGACACCGGCGCCAGCTACAACGTGAAGAGCGACTACGCACTCAGCCTCGACAGCAACGAGGTCCGCATCCGTGATATGATGCTCCGTTTCGGCGCGACTCGCTGGTCCACCGTGCGGCCGAGCGCCATCCAGTGGGGCAAGAGAGGCGTGCAGGTGCACGCGCTCGAGCTGCGCGACGGGGCGGACGGCCGCCTCTACGTGAACGGCACAATCCCAACGGAGGGGACGGCCGATCTGGACGTGAGTGTAGACGGCCTGCAGATAGCGAACATCGTTGGACTGTTGCAGAGCGACGTGAGTGCCACCGGGAGCATCGTGCTCGACGCACATCTGGCCGGCACTCGAGCAGCTCCGGTTCTACGGGGCGCCATGGGCGTGGCCAACGTCAACTACATGGGATCGCCACTCCCCGACCTGCGAACAACCTTCGAGTACGCGAACACCCAACTGGATGCGCACGCCGAGCTGACCCGGGGCGAGTCGCACCCACTGGCATCGCTGGATGCGATGGTCCCTGTAAACCTGGCGTTCACGGGGCCGACTGGCGACAGGCTACTCGACCAACCCATGCGCGTGAACTTCGTCGCCGATAGCCTGCCGCTCGACGCACTCCCCAGGTTCACCGACGCGGTATCGGAGGTGCGAGGACGCGTGATCGGCGCGGTGGCAGCGCGCGGCACGCCGCGCAATCCCTTGCTCGCGGGCCGGCTCGACATGGACTTCGCATCGTTCCGCGTGGTGCCCATGGGAGTAACGCTGGAAGACATCACTGGAACCATCCGCCTGCTGGGCGACAGCATCGCGATTGATACGCTGCATGGCAAGGCGGGAGCGGGCAGCATAGTTCTGGGCGGCTCCGTGGGGATCAAGGAGGCCACCAAGCCAAGCTTCGCGCTCAAGATCACCGGCCGCAACGCACTCGTGCTCGATACCGAACAGGGCCAGATCTTCGCGAGTGCCGACATAACAGTGAAGGGCCCCTTCGACAGCATCGGTGTGGACGGTAGCGCGCGCATCCTGAACGGGGTCATCTACATCCCCGAGACCGGACAGCAGGGTGTCATGCCGCTCGACGACCCGGTGGCTTACCGCTTCGTGACCGACAGCGCGCAGGCGGTGGAAACGGGGCTGCTCCCCCAAGTGTCACCTCTGATGGAGAACCTGGCCGTCAACGTGGCGCTCACGGTGAATAGGGACACCTGGGTGCGCTCGTCCGAGGCAAACGTCGAGATCTACTCGCCCGAAGAGCTGATGGTTCACCTCAATCCCGCGCAGCGCGCAATCACCATCGAGGGTGTGGTGAATACCGATCGGGGCGACTACACCTATCTCGGCCGGCGTTTCATCCTCTCGCGGGGATCGGTGACCTTCACGGGGGATCCGGAGCTCAACCCGCTCCTGCAGATCAGCGCCGCGCGCAATATCGAACTGGCGGGGCGAGGCGCCCTGGAGATCGGGATCGGAATAGGCGGGACGCTGCTGCAGCCGAAGATCACGTTGCAGAGCGACGCGCAGCCACCCATCTCCCAGTCCGACCTGCTGAGCTATCTCGCCTTCGGGCAGTCGTCGTCATCGCTGCTCCAGACGGGCGGCACTTCGGGGGTGAGTGGCGGAGCCGATGGCGGATCATCGCTGACCGGCCAGGCGGCCGGGCTGGCCGCTCGCCAGTTGGCTACAGTGGCAGTCGACGTGCTCGCCAAGGATCTTCAGGCGAACGTGGGCCGCTCGCTGGGGGCCGATGTGTTCAATATCACCCCGGCCGACATCCCCCCTGAGCTGGCGCTCAACAAGATCGAGACGCTGCTGGCGGGCACGCAGG
>DATCXG010000235.1:0-2449 GCA_036565945.1 Gemmatimonadaceae bacterium | reverse complement strand
TCGAAGGTGGTCACCGGCGGCCTCTTCGGCCAACTCCTCTTCAACTATCTGGACCGCTACTTCCTCACGCTCGGAATGCGCGTGGACGGCAACAGCGCCTTTGGCGAGGACTTCGGGTTCCAGCGATATCCGAAGGCGAGTCTCTCGTACGTGGTATCGGATGAGTCGTTCTGGCCCGAGAAGATCGGGACGATGAAGCTGCGCGCCGCGTACGGTCAGTCGGGGCGCGCACCCGGCGCGTTCGACGCCGTACGCACGTGGGATCCGATCGGCTGGGGCGGGCTGCCCGCTTATCTCCCGCTCAATCTCGGCAATTCCGATCTGGGACCGGAGCGCACCGCGGAAACGGAGCTCGGCTTCGATTACACGGCATTCGCGGGCCGGTTCTCGGTGGGATTCACTCGCTTCCACCAGAGGACGACCGATGCGCTATTCCCCGTGCAGCAGGCGCCGTCGCTCGGCTTTCGCAACGCGCAGTTGCGCAACGTGGGTGTGATGGAGAATAACGGGATCGAGGTCGCGTTGAGCGGCGTCCCGTATCAGAGCGCGAGCGGAAATTACCGGGTGGATGTCGGGCTCAACATCGCGAAGTACAAGAACAAGGCCGTCGACCTCGGCGGAGAGTCCGAGTTCTCGCTCGGCGGGCAAGGGTGGATCATCAAGGGCCAGCCGCTGCCGGTCATCCGGGGAGTGAAGCTCCTGAACCCGGATGCCATTGCCGATCCGATAACCGAGGATGACTACATCTTCGGGCCCAACCTCCCCGATCTGACGATAAGTCCCAGCATCTCCGTGCAGCTGCCACACGGGATCGCGATCTCGGCGCGCGGAGAGTACCAGGGTGGGGGCTACATCTTCGACTCCGGCACGGAGAACGCGCAGTCCCGTGGAATCAAGGTGTGGCCCACCTGCCTGCACGCCAACGCGGAGATCGATGCGGGGCGCAGCGACCAGCTCACCGCGTACGAGCGGCAGTTCTGCATAGTCAGCAACTTCAAGGCTCGCTCGACGGTCTATCCCAGCGACTTCTTCAAGCTGCGCGAGCTGAGCATCCGCGCGGGGATCCCGACGAAGTGGATACCTGGTGCGAGCAGCGCGTCACTGACTTTCTCGGCGCGCAACTGGTACCGCTGGGTCAATAACGACTTCAAGATGTTCGACCCGGAGATGATGGCCAACGACGGCGCGCTCTCGACTGTTCGCTCGATGAACGAGCAGTACCCGGCCCCCGCCGTCTTCACCTGGGCGCTGAGGGCAACCTTCTGACATGACTATGCCTGCCATTGGAATGTCGACGCGGCTCGACCGCTGCACGAAGGGGGTAGCGATGGCGAGCTTCGACCCGCCGGCACGGAGGCGCCGCAATGCGTGGGGTGCCGCGGCAACTCTCGCTCTGGGCGTCCTCCTCTCTACCGCGTGCAACGTGGAAGTGACGAACCCGGGCCCGGTGGGCGACGAGTTTCTCGATCTGCCATCCGCGCATCAGGCGGTGGTGAACGGAGCCGCACGCTCCGTGGCTACAGCGATCGCCTCCGGTACGGGCGGCTCGCTCGGATTCTCCTCCTCGGCAGTCGCCCGCGAGCTGCACCCGGGCGGCCAGACGGGATCGTTCGGCATCAGCCCGCAGCTCTCGGTTGGCTTCATCACACCAGACGAGACGGACACCGAGACGTCCAAGGCCGCCGCCGCGCGCTGGGTCGCCGAGGCGGCGGTGGGGCGCATGAGGCGCGTGCTGCCGCCCGAAGAGTTCGCCCATTCTCCCATTGCCGCGGAGGCGTTGCTCTATGCCGGCTTCGCGAACCGTCTCCAGGGCGAGAACATGTGCGAGACCACCATCGACGGCAGCGCCGCGCAGCCATCGATGGTGCACTTCGAGCGCGCCGAAGCCGCCTTCACCGAGGCCATCGCCATCGCACAGGCGGCCGAAAAGCCCGATTTCCTGAATGCCGCGTACGGTGGGCGCGCATCGGTACGCGCCTGGCTGGGCGACTGGGATGGCGCGGCCGCGGACGCCGCGGAGGTACCCAAGGACTTCAAGTTCCAGGCACAGTACAACAACCTCGATCGCGAGCAGCTCAATTCGTACTACTTCGCGATGGACGGAAGCACCTTTCGCAACGAGACGGTCTGGCATACCTGGTACTCCGAATACTACGACGAGACACACGACCCGCGCGTCGAATACAAGACCTATCCCCAGTGGCAGTTCACGCAGGGTACGGTGGGCGACCTCGGTGATGGGCGCGGGGTGCTGGGCAAGGTGCCGTTCTACCAGCAGCAGAAGTACACGTCGCAGGGCTCTCCCATCGACTACACGGACGGTCGCGAAGCGCAGCTGATCCTCGCCGAGGCCATGCTGCGCGCGGGTGAGTCGGAGGACGCCATGGACCTCGTCAACGACCTGCGTACCGACGCGGGCGTCCCTCTGCGCAACACCGCCGCGAGCACC
>DATCXG010000228.1:0-3122 GCA_036565945.1 Gemmatimonadaceae bacterium | reverse complement strand
ACGGATAGCACGCGCGAGCCACGTTTTCAGATATCCGATGGTGACGCGACGCAGCAGGTATTCGGAATAGATGTCGACGGGCTGCGGCCCGGCGAGACGGTGGTGATCGACGGCGCGGCCACTGGCTATCCGGTGCGCAGGCTCGCCCTCCTTCCTCCCGGCGACTACTGGGTGCAGGCGCTGCTGCACGAGTACGAGACTTTCCATCGCAGCGATGGGCACGTGGTCAAGCTTCCCATGGACCGCGGAGAGGGCCAGCAGTGGAGCCGCGCCCCCGGGAATCTCTACAGCACGCCCACCAGGGTGCATCTGGACCCCGGGAAGGAGGGTGAGATCCGGATCGCGCTCGACAAGGTGATCCCTCCGCTGCCGGAGGTGCACGACACGAAGTACGTGAAACACGTGGTCATCCAGAGCGAGCGCCTCACGAAGTTCTGGGGCCGGCCGATGCACCTCGGCGCCATAGTGCTTCTCCCGGAAGGGTGGGCGGAGCACCCGAAGGCGCGCTATCCCCTGGCGGTGTACCAGGGACACTTCGAGCGCAACGTGTCGGGATGGCGCGAGACGCCGCCCGATCCCGACCTGCCCAGCGCGCAACCGGACAGCATCGCGAAGTACTGCCCGAATGGGCACGAGGGTGATCTCTGCGAGAAGTACGGCTACCCGCGGGCGACGCAGGAGTACGGCTACGATTTCTACAAGAAGTGGACGGGCCCCGGCTTCCCGCGTGTGATCATGGTGACCATCCAGCACGCGAACCCGTGCTACGACGACTCGTACGCGGTGAACTCGGAGAACCTCGGCCCGTACGGCGACGCGATCATGTACGAGCTGATCCCTTACATCGAGAAGCAGTTCCGAGGAATCGGCCAGGGGTGGGCGCGCGCCACGTACGGCGGATCCACCGGAGGCTGGGAGGCGCTCGGCGTCCAGGTCAAGTATCCCGACGAATACAATGGCGCATACGCCAACTGTCCCGATCCGATCGACTTCGGGATGTTCACCACGGTCGACATCTACTCGGACAGCAACGCTTACCATACTGATGGGCCGTGGAGGCAGACGCCGCGACCGGGCGAGCGCGACTACCTGGGACAGATGCGGTCGAGCATCCAGCAATCCAACCACAAGGAGCTGGCGCTCGGGACCAAGTCGCGCTCCGGTGGCCAGTGGGACATCTGGGAGGCGGTGTTCTCGCCCGTGGGTGACGACGGCTATCCGCGGAGGATATGGAACAAGGAGACCGGCGTGATAGATCACGAAGTTGCCGAATACTGGCGTGACAACTACGATCTCGTGCACATCATGAAGCGCGATTGGCCCACGCTGGGCCCCAAGCTTCGCGGCAAGGTCCACATCAACGTAGGCCTCTCCGACAATTTCTTCCTGAACAACGCCGTGTATCTCGCCGAGGACTTCCTGAAGGAGGCGAAGAATCCTCCCGCCGATGCCACGGTTGACTACGGAGATCGCGACGAGCATTGCTGGAGTGGAGATCACGAAAATGCCAACGCCTTTTCGAGACTGACCTACCACAGTCGCTTCATTCCGCTCATGGCCGCGCACTGGACCAAGACCGCGCCGTCCGGAGCGGATGTCACGAGCTGGAAATACTGAACGATGGGGTCAGGTCTTTAATTTCGAGCGGGCTCGGCCGCAGTTTCACTGCGGTCGAACCCGCTCGAAATTAAAGACCTGACCCCGCCGCTTACCGAGGAGCTTCAGTGATCAAGAGGAACGCTTTCATCTTCGCGCTGCTGGTCGCGTGCATGGCAGTCGCGTCGCCGGCCCCCGTCCGCGCCCAGCAGTTCGACCCGGCTCTCTTCTCCGAGATGCGCTGGCGGATGATCGGACCGCATCGCGGCGGACGGACCGTCGCGGCCGTCGGCATTCCCGATCAGCCGAACGTCTTCTACATCGGCGTGAACAACGGTGGCGTCTGGAAGACCACCGACTACGGCCGCGTATGGACGCCGATCTTCGACGACCAGCCCACGGGCTCCATCGGCGCCATCGCCATAGCGCCGTCGAACCCGAAGGTGATCTACGTCGGGAGCGGGGAGGGGCTTCAGCGTCCCGACCTCTCCACGGGCGACGGGATCTACAGGTCCAGCGACGCGGGCGCTACCTGGACTCACATGGGGCTGCGCGATGGCCAGCAGATCCCCGCCATCGACGTGGACCCGCGCAACCCGGAGAGGCTGTTCGTGGCGGTGCTCGGGCACCCATACGGCCCGAACGAGGAGCGCGGCATCTATCGCTCCACCGATGGTGGCCGGAGCTTCGACAAGGTGCTCTACACCGACGAGAACACCGGCGCCGTGGATGTCGCGATCGACCCCTCCAATCCGCAGACGGTTTACGCGGTGATGTGGGCCGCGCGGCAGGCACCGTGGGAGGTGGGAAGCTCCTGGACACTCTCCGACAAGAATGGCCTGTACAAATCCACCGACGGCGGCACCACCTGGAAGCAGCTCACGAAGGGGCTCCCGGGAGCGGGAGAGGAGCTAGGCCGGATCGGGATCAGCATCTCGGCGAGCGACCCGAACATCGTCTTCGCCGTGGTTGGTGCGCGTAAGGGTGCCGGCGTGTATCGCTCGACAGACGCCGGAGAGAGCTGGACGCTCGTGAACGACGACGCCCGGCTCTGGGGGCGCGACGGCGACTTCAACGAGGTACGCGTCGACCCCACCGATCCCAGCGTGCTCTACGTGGCCAACATCATGACCTGGAAGTCCACCGATGGCGGAAAGAGCTTCGCCGCATTCCGCGGTGCACCGGGCGGTGATGACTACCACAGGGCATGGATCAACCCGCGGGACCCGAAGATCATCATCCTAGCCGCCGACCAGGGCGCCATCATCACGGTGAATGGCGGAGAGACGTGGAGCTCGTGGTACAACCAGCCCACCGCCCAGCTCTACCACGTCTCCACCGACAACAGCTTCCCCTACTGGGTATGCGGCGGCCAGCAGGAGAGCGGCTCGGTGTGCATCAGGAGCCGCGGGCCGTACGGTCAGATCACCTATCGGCAGTGGTATCCAGTGGGCGTGGAGGAGTACGGCTACGTCGCTCCTGATCCGCTCGACCCGAACATCGTCTACGGCGGGAAGGTCACGCGC
>DATCXG010000221.1:0-2540 GCA_036565945.1 Gemmatimonadaceae bacterium | reverse complement strand
TCGCGTGAGGATCAGCGCGATGCTCGGGGCGGCGGTGATGTACGGGAGGCGCGTCCCACGCCTCACCTGCTGGTCGTGGTGCTTCGCGGCAAATGCCAGCGCGTGGTTGATCGGGTCCGAGTAGCCTTTCATGATCCGCCTTGACGCGAGGTGACTGGAGAAGATAGCGCTCGCCCGCGCGGTGCGTAATGAGCGCCACACACTGTGTTCATCGCCGAGCAAATCTGAGCACGATGCGCTCGAGCGCATCCCCATCCTCTTCATCGAAGGTACCGGGCTTCGCGGAGTCTATGTCGAGTACTGCCATGAGATCCCCGGTCGGGTCGAGCACCGGCACCACGATCTCGGAGCGCGCCCGCGCGTCGCACGCGATGTGGCCGGGGAACTCGTTGACGTCGGGCACCACGATGGTGCGCCTCTCCGCGGCCACGGTGCCGCACACGCCACGCCCGAAGCCGATCTCGAGACAACCAAGTGTTCCCTGATATGGACCCACCAGAAGCTGCTTACCGGGTTCTGTGACGCGATAGAATCCGGTCCAGAGGTGGCCAAAGCCGTGGTGGATCAGCGTACTTATCGTAGCCATCTCGGCGATCTCGTCGTGGATCCCGGCGAGGACCGCGTCTATGTTCGCCGCGAGCTCGGAATAGGCTCGGGACTTGGGTAGGCCCCTGAGATCGGGTGTGGTTTCGGCCATGTGTCTCGGTGTTTGTGTGTTGAGGAGGAAGATGAGCACCGCACCGGCGATGGTGAAGCTCGCAGCACCAGAGATGTCAGATGGATTGTGACCTGACGGGGGGGTCGTACAGTCAGAACTGTATGGATGACCGCACGGACGCCACGATTGTCGCCGCCGTACTCGCCGGCGACACGGAGTCGTACGCCATCCTGGTCGATCGGTACCAGAACGAGTACGTCCGCTTCGCCTCGCGCATGCTCGGCAACCACGATGATGCGGACGAGGCGCTGCAGGCGGCGTTTCTACGGGCGTTTCGGGCGCTGGCTCAGTGTCAGGACCCTGGCCGGTTCGGGGCATGGCTCTACCACATAGTGGTCAACGAGTGCCGCACGGCGGCCACCCGCCGCGGCCGTCGTGAACGGCGGGTCGTGCGCGATGAGGGGGCTCTGGAACAGGCCCTCGCCGAGCATCCGGCCGAGGCGGACGCCGTGCGCGAGGAGATCGAACGCGCACTCGACCAGTTGGAGGTGGAGCAGCGGGAGGCGTTCCTCCTCAAGCACGTGGAGGGGCTGAGCTACGAAGAGATGGCGGCGATCACCGGAGCGGGGACGTCGGCGCTCAAGATGCGCGTCAAGCGCGCCTGCGGCCGGCTGCGCGAACTGTTGAATGGAGTGTACCATGCTTGACTGGGACCACGATACCGCCGATCGCGATGAGGAATTCATCGCGCGCATCGCCGCGCCGCTGCGCGCTCCGGAGCGGGTCGACCCGACGTTCAGGGACCGCCTCATGCCAGCAGTGCGCCGCGCCGCACGCTCTCCTCGAGCAGAGCGGCGCGGATGGTGGGGTCGCCGTTGGGCGGTCCAACTCACACCGATCACGGGACTCGCGCTGGCAGCCGGGATCGCGGGCGTGGCCGCTCTGGGCGTCGCAACGACCGGCCGCGCGACAGCGCCCGTCGCTGCCGTGGCACAACACGATACCGTCTACGTCGTGCGGTTCGTCTTCGTCGCACCATCGGCGCGGAACGTGGCGATCGTGGGCGACTTCAACAACTGGGACCGGACGACGACTGCACTCGCCCCCACAGGTAACGGCGGCCTATGGACTGCATCGGTGACCCTGCCGCCCGGCCGGCACGAGTACGCCTTCATCGTCGAC
Source organism: Gemmatimonadaceae bacterium (assembly GCA_036565945.1). Lineage (GTDB taxonomy): Bacteria > Gemmatimonadota > Gemmatimonadetes > Gemmatimonadales > Gemmatimonadaceae > JADGGM01. The sequence continues at coordinate 700 of DATCXG010000221.1, read as the reverse complement.
GGCGCCCGCTGGACGGCCGACCCGTTGGCGGCCATCACGATCCACGACGACTTCGGCACCGCGAGCTCCATCCTCACCGTTGGTTCACGCGCCAGCTGACTCGCGCAGGCGACCACGTCCATGTCCGCAGTCGTGAGCGCAGCGCGCCGGATGGTGCTGGGCGGAGCCGCGTTTCTCGGCATGGCCACCACCGCACCAGCGCAGGGCGTGGTAGTGACCCTGGATGCCGGTGCCGCCGGCGTGCGCTACGCCGACTCGCTCGACATCACCGCAGCTACGCTGAGTCCCGCGCTCAGCCTCCAGTCGCCGACAGGCACTCTCACCGCGGCCGGCACGTACGCGCAGGGTGGAGAGGGTACGTGGTCCATGCAGGGCCAGATCGCGGGTTCCGCGTTCACGCCGGCCGTGGGAAGGCTGCGCGGCGAGCTGACTGGTAGCGCCGGTGGGAGCGCGCACGAGGATGGAACACGCACGAGCGAGATCCTGGCGCAGGGGCGAGTGCATCTCATGCACCACGCCTGGGGCGCGTGGGCAGGTGGCGGCGGCGGGCGCACCTGGGATGGCGAGGTGTGGCGCAACGTGGTGCTCGGAGACTTCGGGATCTGGGGACGCGCCGGCAGAGCGACGGTATTGCTGACGGCGGCCCCCGCGGCGGTGGACGACACGATCCGTTACGCGGACGCAGAACTGGCAGGACGCT
>DATCXG010000207.1:0-5440 GCA_036565945.1 Gemmatimonadaceae bacterium | reverse complement strand
GATTCTGGAGAGCGTTGGCTCGGTGGCGGATGCCACGCCGACAATCTGTTCGACGGTTGCCGGCTCGAGGGCATCAGGGAGACAGCGATCGGTGATGATGGAAAGGCCCAGCACACGCATCCCGCCGTGCACGGCAACAATGACCTCGGGAACCGTGGACATGCCCACCACATCGGCGCCGATGGCGCGCAGGAATCGGTACTCGGAGCGGGTCTCCAGGCTGGGGCCGGTCACCGCCACATACACTCCCTCGCGCAGTACCACCTTCTCCTCGGCTGCCACCTCGCGCGCGAGCGCGCGGAGTCCAGCGTCGTAGGGCTCCGACATGTCGGGAAAGCGAGGACCGAGTGAGTCGTCGTTGGGGCCGATGAGTGGATTGTCGCCGAGCAGATTGATGTGGTCGGCGATCAACATCAGCTCGCCCGTATTCCAGAGCGGGTGCATCCCACCGCAGGCGTTGGAGACGATGAGCGTCCGGGCCCCCAGCGCGCGCAGCACGCGGACCGGGAAGGTCACCTGCCGCGCGGAATAGCCCTCGTACATGTGAGAGCGTCCCTGCATGGCAACGACAGTCTTCCCCCCCAGCGTGCCGCAGAGCAGGCGTCCGGAGTGCGACTCCACCGTGGAGAGCGGGAAGCCGGGGATCTGGCCGTAGTCGACTACCGCGCGCACGTCCATCTCTCGCGCGAGCGCACCCAGTCCGGTGCCCAGGATGATCGCCACGCTTGGCGTCTCGGCGAAGGCGTGGCGCACCGCCGCCACCGCGACGTCAATACGGTGGTGCGTGTGATGATCGGCCAGCGCGGCGTACTCCCGCGACACCGGCGGATCGTCGAGTCTGAAGCCGCTCATTCTTTGACGAGCGATTCCAGCCACGCCGGAGTCTTCACCGGCTGGCGCGGGTCCACCGCCCCGTGTTCACCGCTAGTTCGCAGCGGCGGCGTCGGGACCCCGGAGGCATTCAGTTCCGCCAGCTGTCGCTCGACGAGCGCGCGGAGTTGTCCGACGTAAGTCACACGCGACTTCTCCAGAGCCGCGATCTCCGACTCCAGTCGCCGAACTTCGCGTCGCGCCTCTTCGAGCAACCGATCGCCCTCCGCTCGGGCCTCTCGTAGTATCAGCTGGCCCTCCTTATCGGCTTGCTCCCGGATCTCCGCGCGGAGCTGCTGCGCCGAGACCAGCGCATCATTGAGTGCCTTGTCTCGCTCGCGAAAGGCGCGGAGTTGCTCGTGAAAGCCACGGGCCTTGGAGTCCAGCTCCACGTTGATCCGGGTGAGGCGCTCGAGCTCCTCGGCCACCTGGTTGCGAAAGTCCTCGACCTTCTTCTCGTCGTACCCGCGAAAGGATCTGGCGCCGAAGTCATAACGGCGGATGTCGAGCGGTGTCAGATGAAACGATTCGTCGGTCATGTGCCTCTCGCTCCGAACAGGATGGTGCCCAGGCGGACCATCGTGGCCCCTTCCTCCACCGCCACCTCGTAGTCGTTCGACATCCCCATGGACAGTGTATGCGCAGGGAAGCCGGCGCTCAACAACAAGTCGCGTGCCGCGCGCGCTCCGGCAAAGACGCGGCGCAGGGTGGCCTCGTCGGCGTTCAGGGGCGCCATGGTCATCACGCCAGTCACCCTCATGCCGGGCCGCACCGCAAAGCACTCGACTTCCGCCGAGAGCTCCTCGAGACTGAACCCACCCTTGGTGTCCTCGCCCACGATGTTCACCTGAACCAGCGCATCTACCGGGCATCCCCTGGCGATGCCGTGCGCGCTCACCGCATCGGCCAACCGCGCACCGTCTATCGAATGTACGAGCGAGAACTGGTCAAGCGACTTCACTTTATTCCGCTGGAGGTGGCCAATGAGATGCCACTCCACCGGCACCGCCACATCCGGCATCTTGGACAGCGCCTCCTGGACGCGGTTCTCGCCCACGTCGCGCAGGCCCGCATCCCACGCCGCTCGAACGGCTTCGGCGCCGTGGGTCTTGGTCACGGCCACTATAGTGACCTGTTGGGCGTGACGGCCGCGCGCCACCGCTGCGGCTATTCGATCGCGCACCTCGGATACCCGCGAGGGGAGGTCACTAAAAGGCATAAGCTGTGAAGTTATCGCCATTTACAGACCGAAGCAAGAGAATCGACACGAAGCCGCGTCCGGGCCGCCGCGAGCGATTCGCCAGGGCAACTGAGGAGTCGCGCCATTACCGCCGGCGCGGGATCGATACCATGATTCATCGATATCGTGGGCTGGCTCCCGAAGTGGATCACGAACGACCGTGCCGCCGCCGTGTCCACGGGTGCGGGCACGCCCGCGATCCACACCGGTTCCGCCGATCGATCGAAGCGCGCGAAGACCACCCCCCGCAGCATCCAGTCGCTCCCCAGTGGACCCAGACGCGACGAATTAGCCGTGATCGCCACCACCACTGGCCTTCCGCCATCCGCCGCGTGGCGAGCGATTCGTGCCAGTAGTTCGCCCTCTCCAGGCCAGTGAATCGCGTCCGACGGCGCAAGCAGCGAATCGCGCCTCGCAATCTGCGCTCGATACCACGCGGCACCGAGCAGGGGAGCCGTTACCACAGTCACATCGCGGCGAGCTCCCTCGACCACCTGCATGTACCAGAGCGGGAACGAGTCGTTGTCGCCCCACGTCACGAGCACGGCGCGTGGCGGCGCCGACCAGAGGAGCGCCTCGGCCACGCGGCGCGGCGCACTCGCACGCGGCTGGACGCCGCGATCCATGGCACGCCAGTTCAGGGCGATCGGGAGGGCGGCGATGGCGAGTCCCACGAGAGTGAGGGCGTGAGAGTACCGCCGCGCGAGCATCACCGCGCCGAAGCCGGCCCACGCTCCCCACGTCCAGAAGCCGAGGGCGAAGAAGTAGTCGCGCTCGCGCGCCTCGTGCGGCAGAGCATCGCCGAGCACCCCGTAGCCGAACGAAGCACCTGCCTTGAAGTTCAGATACACCACCAGCCCCACAGTGGCCGAGGCGAGGAGCAGCGCCAGCGAACGCCAGCCCCGTCTGTCTATGCGACGATGCGTCAAGGTGCCGTACGCGCCCAGCCCGGCGAAGAGCACGGTGAGCGGCGTGCGCACCCACGACGGTGCAACGCCTGGAGACAACCCCAGAGCTACCTGCCAGTCAGCGTACTCGAACAGATTCGCGAACTGAGCCCAGAGCGGCGCCTGCCGCGGCCACAGTCCAGGGGAGCCGTACTGCTGCCGCCCCACAACGTTCCAGAACGCGCCCCAGGTAGCTGGATCGCCAGCGTTGACCGCTGGGTCATAGCCTGCTCTGATGGGTAGGAATGCCAGTACCGAAAGGCCCAGAGCGATGGCCGCCGAGAGCCGCAGCGGCTCGAGCCAACGCGGGCGACTCACCCCCGAGCCCACCGATGCGCTGAGAGCGAGGAGCACCACTCCGACGAGGGCCAGCTGCCAACTGGCCAGCCCCGCCCCGGTCACGATCACCAGCGTGCTTCCGAGCAGGGCGCCACGCCGCCAGTGAATGGTACCGTCGGCGCGTTGCGCGGCCAGAGCCACAGCGGCGGGTGCTGCAGTCAGCGCACCCACATGGAGTGGCACGGCGAGCGCCATGGTGTACGCAAGGAGCACGCTCCACTCCGCACGCCCGGTTGCTCCCGCGCGGTCGGCAGCGAGGAGCATGGCCATCGCGAGGAGCAGCGCCGCGCCGTACACCTCCGTCTCGTTGGCATTGAGCCATATAGTCGACATCGAGCCGGCGCACAGCGCGGCGCCGAGCGCCGCCCACGACGCGCCCGTGGTACGCACGAGCAGCCACGCCAGCGCTCCTCCCGCGAGAGCAGTGGACAGCGCCGAGAAGGCATTGGTGGCAAGCGCGGTTGAGAGCGGAAAGGCGAGCTCCGCCCAGGAGCGCGCGAGCAGTACGTAGAGCGGCGTACCCGGAGGATGCGGGATACCCACCGAGTGGACCGCCGCGATCAGCTCCCCCGCATCCCAGAAGGTCACGTCCGGCGCGAGGGTGGCAACGTAGATGGCGCCGAGCGCCAGCACCGCGACAATCGGGGCGGCGATCTCCGTGGCGCGCGCCCGGCCGTTCACGGCCCGACGCCACTCGCCGCGCTCACACGCGCAGTTGCAGTACCGGGATCTCGCCCGTGCTCAGCGGCGGGCGGCCGGCGATGATCTCGCGCAGTTGAGGAATGGACAGGCCGCGCTGCAGCCGTCCATGGCGAGCCACGGAGATCTGGGCCGTCTCCTCGGATACCACGATCACCAGGGCGTCGGTCTCCTCGCTCAATCCGATGGCGGCCCGATGGCGAGTACCCAGCGTACGGTCGCTCGGCGGCTCCTGAGAGAGCGGAAGAATCGCCCCGGCCCCGATTATCGTGTCGCCGCGGATGATCACCGCGCCATCGTGGAGCGGCGAGTAGGGAGTGAAGATCGTGGCGAGCAGGTCGGCCGAGACCTTGGCCTGCATCGCGGTGCCCGATGCCACGTAATCGCCCAGTGCTGTCTCGCGCTCCACTGCCAGGATGCAGCCGATCCCGGACCGGCTGAGCCGCTCCACCGCACCGGTTATCTCATCAGCCACGCTGCTCACTTCGATGTTCCTGAAGAAGCGCGTCAAGCGCGACTGCCCCAGGCGCGCCAGCGCTGCGCGCAGTTCCGGCTGAAAGATCACCAGGGCCGCGAACGCACCGTAGGTGAAGAGATTTCTCAGCAGGTACGTGATCATCGTGAACTTGAAGATCGACGCCAGCGAGAACGTGAACGCCAGGACCAGTATGCCGATGAGCATCTGCACGGCGCGCGTACCGTGTATGAGCAGCAGCAGTCGGTAGATGCCGTACGCCACCACCGCGATCTCGATCGCGTCGCGCCAGCCGAAGGCTAACTGACTGAATTGGCTCAGAATGTTCACGCACCTGTCCCGCTCTGGAGGATCCCCCACGCGACATCGAGCGCGCGCCGCGCGGCGCGTACGTCGTGCACCCTGAAGATGCGCGCCCCAGCTGCCAGCGCCATGACGTTTGCTGCGATTGTACCCTCGATCCGCTGCGCGGGTTCACGCACTCCGCTCAACTCCCCAATGAAGCGCTTTCGCGAGACGCCCACAACCAGCGGGTAGCCCAGATCGGCCAACCGGGGCAGCCCCGCGAGCACGCCCAGCGAGTGCTCGCTCCGCTTCGCGAACCCGATCCCGGGGTCGAGAGCTATCCGGCAACGTGCCACCCCCGCCGCCTCGGCCCCGGCAGCGCTTGCTGAGAGCTCCCTGATCACATCGGCTACGACGTCGGCCTCGTACTCGGCATGCACATAGGTGGCCATGTCGCTCACCGCTCCGCGGGAGTGCATGAGGATGACCCCCGCGTCAGCCCGTGCGCACACAGCGGCGCCCCGGGGATCCAGGCGAAAGGCCGAGACATCGTTGATCACCTCTGCCCCCTCGTCCAGCACCGCG
>DATCXG010000189.1:0-6637 GCA_036565945.1 Gemmatimonadaceae bacterium | reverse complement strand
CCGATCGCCGCACGAGATCCGCCAGCGAGCCATACTCCATCAACTCCATGGTGTACCAGGCCGTGCCGTCACGAGAGTCCCAGTCGTAGATGGGGACGATGCTCGGGTGCGACAGCTGCGCCGCCACGCGCGCCTCGCTGCGGAAATCACTTATTGCCAGCGCATCGCCTGCCACCCCCGGGTGCAGGATCTTGAGCGCCACCTCGCGCCCCAATGCGAGGTCACGCACCCGCCACACGTCGCCATACGAACCACTTCCCAGTTTTGTCAGTAGCTCGTAGTCATCGCCCAACGCCTGGCGCAGACGGATATCGGTTTCTTCGCCCACCGGGCGCACCGCCTGGTAGTCACCACTGGTGAAGACAGACCCCGTACCGCCGCGGCGCGGCCCACCCCAGCGCTCCAGGTCGCGCAGCATCGCAGTGACCGACGGGTATCTGCGCGCCGGATCTTCCTCCAGCGCACGCGTGAGCACCGCCGCGAGCCCCTCCGGGCACTCGGGCCGCAGAAGTTGTACGGGTGGCATGTCGCGCGTTGGAGGGTACTCTCCGATGAGAGCCGACAGGCATATGGCCGCGAGCTGCCATTGATCGCTCGCCTGCGTGGGTGCCCACACGTCGTCCCACTCCGGTGGAGCAAGCATCCAGCGCCGATCGGGAGAGAGACCAGGAGGAATCACCGACTTCGGCAGCGTCCACTGCCAGCCGAGCACCCACGCTTCGCCCAGTGGAGTGTTCCACACGCTGTCCGGTGAGAGGGAACCGTGCACGTGGGAGCGGTCGTGCAGGTACGTCACCATCGATCCGATCTCGCGCAGCAGTCGGATGGCTGACCGAACGTCGTCGGGGCCCCGACGGTGAAGGCGCGACCGCAAAGACTCTCCGTCGATCCAATGCCGCAGGTAGCCCGGTCCCCGCTTCATCTCGCCAAAGCTCGTCCAGACGTGATACGTGGTGGGAATGATGCGGTGGTGCAGGTGGCCCAGATGGCGCGCCTCGGCCAGCAGCCACGCCGCGTGGGCCGGATCCGGGGCGGTGATGAGCGAGAGCGAGCGGTCGAGAGAATCGATGACCTCCATGGAGAAGCGCGTCGCTCCGAGCATCACGCCCTGCGATCCCCAACGCCAGCCGTGCGGAAGCTGCCAATCCGCGAGGTGCGGAGGCAGCCCGAACGACGTGCGATAGGCGCCAATCGTAGCACCGTCCTCCGGCGGCGCCGGCGCGTCGCCGGAGCCATTGGCAGTCACTGTTGCCCTCACTGGTATCATGGATAAAGATTGAGACTACCGCCAAAGCTACAGGGTGGCATCATGACGGCCAAGCGCCACTCACGCGAGGCTGAGTCAACCCACAGTTCATACCCTTCGCACATCCATCCACGGCCACCGATAGCCGCCCTTCAGCCTTGACAGGCATGCCAGACACGATACCCACCATCGCATTCGAGCCGCTGTATCCCTCCGTCTCGCCACCCGAGCGCGCCACCATGGGCGCGGCTGGCTACGATGTGCGAGCCCACCTGGCAGGCCGCAGCGTGAAGGTCGCGCTGGGCGGAGTCGTGAGTGAGATAGCCATCACTCAGGACGGCCGCCTCACACTCGATCCCGGTGCCATCGCATTGGTACCCCTGGGATTCCGGGCGCGACTGCCCGAGGGCTACGAGGCTCAGCTCCGCGTGCGCAGCTCCATCGCGTTTCGCAGGGGCCTCGTGCTTCCCAACGCACCAGGCACCATAGACGCCGACTACCCTGACGAGTGGCTCGTGATGTTGAAGAACGACTCCCAGACAACGGTTACAATCGAGCATGGCGAGCGCATAGCCCAGGTGATACTCAACCGCTTTGAAGTACTCGGGTGGACGCCTGGCGTGGTGGCCGTGTCGACCAACCGGGTCGGCGGCGTGGGCAGCACCGGGAATGCATGAGGCTTGCCGCGGCCGAGCAGGCCGCAGCAGACACAGCCATGGTGTGGACGGCGCGAGATGGGCGGAGCGCACGGCGCGCATAGAGTAGGCGCCACGCCAGGCGATCGAGCGCGTTATCAGCGTTCGAGAAGGTTCCCTTATGTGTTACAATGCCACACGATATGACGCTTCGCTGACGCGGCCGCATCTCCTTGTGTCTGACCGCGGCACGCTTCGGGGGAGATACCTATGATCCGGCTACGAAGCTTCGGCCAGTGCATCATCGAGGTTGGAGACGCACGTCTGACACCGTCGGCTGAGACGTTGTTCGCCACGGCGCTCTACCTCGTGCTCGAAGCGGGGCGCCCGATCGAACGCCGTGAGATCATGGACATCATCTGGGCCGATTCCACGGAACGCCGGGCCCACCAGTGCCTTCGCCAGACCCTTTACAAGCTCAATGCGATGGGAGCGGCCCTGCGCTCTGAACGGACGCACGTGGTGCTTCCACATCGCTCGTTTCACAGCGACAGCAGCGCTCTCCTGGCCGCTCACGAGCGGGCGGAGTTGGAGCGGCTCGCAGACACACTACAAGGGCCATTCCTCCCAGGTTACGCGCCGCACTTCTCGGCGCTCTTCCAGGATTGGCTGGATCGTAAGCGCGATATCGTGACATCCGCGCTGCGCCGCGCGCTGGTGACTGGGATGAATGCCAAGAAAGGGCGTGGGGAGTGGCGCATGGCCGAACTACTGGCCATGCGCTGTCTCGTGCTCGACCCGCTGAACGAGGAAGCCACACTCGTTCTCGCCGAGGCGGCCGCGCTGAGTGGCAGCAAAGTTCAGGCGCTCGCCATCCTCGACCGATACCTCCGTGAAATCGGCCCTGACGCGCGCGAGATCCGCCTGCCCGCGGCGGTCATGCGGCGAAGGATTGCGGAGGTCTATCACGGCGACATAGTGCCCATACGCCAGACGCCGCATGTGGGTCGTGACTCCGAGATGATCGAACTGAGCCGCGCGCTGAGCGCGGCGGAGAAGGGCGAAGGGGGCGCCTTCCTCATCTGGGGCGAGCCGGGCATCGGCAAGACGCGACTGGTGACCGAGTTCACCCGAGGCGCCAGTCTCAATCAGGTACAGGTGGCGCGCGTGGGTTGTCAGTCGCACGACGAGCGCCGGCCATTGTCGGCATTCGTCGATCTGGTGCCCCGCCTGCTCGACCTGCGTGGGTCAGTGGGCTGCTCGCCGGAGTCGATGAAGTATCTCAAGCGTCTGACATCGCACGACCCCACCGAGACCGCGCTATCGCCCGACAGCCGCGAGTCTGAGCTACTGTTCTCGAACATCCGGCGCTCCCTGTTCGACCTGCTCGACGCCATCGCTGCCGAGGGACGTCTGATCGTGGTGATCGAGGATGTTCACTGGCTCGACCGCATGTCGTGGGAGATCCTGCGCGACGTAGTCCCGTGGGTGGCGACGCGTCAGGTGGTAGTGCTACTGACCTCTCGTGTGCCGGGGATGATCAGGCACTTCTCCGACACCGAGCAGGCAGCCCCGACGCAGATGCACCTACTCCCGCTCTGGGAAGAGGCGAGCCAGGAGCTTCTGCGGAGCGTGACGGCAGGCACCATTCGCGAAGGAAACGTGGAGTTCCACAACTGGTGCGTCGCCTCTGCCGGCGGCAATCCATACTACCTGACCGAACTGGCGTTCCATACGTCATGGGACGGCGAGCAGTACCAGGCGCCGGCCACGCTAGGGAAACTGATCAGCGAGCGGTTGGACCGACTGGACCCGCTATCGAAGCGCGTGCTGCAGGCGTGCTGCATCCTGGGCAAGCTCTCGACGTTGGAGCGACTCGAGCACGTACTCGATGAGAATAGAGTAGCACTGCTCGGCGCGCTGGACGAGTTGGAGGCATTGGGGCTGGTGGAGTCCGACGGTCCCACGGTGTTCTGCAAGCACGAGCTTCTGGCCGCAGCTGCGCTTGCGCGGCTCTCGAAGCTGTCGGCGGCATTGCTGCACCGTCACGCGGCGCAGGTTCTGGAAGACGACGTCACCGACAACCAGTCGACTGCGACCCTATGGGAGTGTGCCAGACACTGGCAGCAGGCCGGCGAGCGTGAGCGGGCGATCAATCTTCTCCGGACCTGCGCTCACCACTCCATCGAGATCGGTCTTCCGACCGAGGCTGTCACGCTGCTCGACCACGCGCTCTCATTGGCGTCTGGTCACGAGGAGTGTCTGCCGTTAGTGGAGGACCTGGTGCAGGCTCTGCACCTCGCCGATTACTGGGAGAAGCTGCCCGCGAGAATCGAGATGCTGGGACAGCTCCGCCATCAGGCTGGGAGAGCGACCGAGACCCATACGGATGATGAGTTGCTCTCGCTCGAGGCAGAGTGGCGCACCGGGTCAAACGTGCAAGGGATATACACACACCTGCAAGAGTGTGTGTGCGCTGATACGTCGCCGGAGCATCGGGTCCGGGCAGCCATGTTGGCGCTGATGCTGGCAGACAATATCTGCACCAGTGAGTCCGCGCAGAGTATCTACGCAACTGTTAAGCCCTATCTGGACGCGCCGGAGGTTGGTGATATAACGAAGGCCAATTTCAACATGGTCTACTCCTGTTCGTTCGGAGAAGTCGCTATGGCGCCAGTATTCGCCAGTGAATTGATCAAACGGGCTCGCGCGCGTGGCAACGCCGCGATTCTGTCGCGGAACCTCCGGCACGCATCAATAGCATTCGACGTAGCGGGTCTTACCAGACAAGCTGAAACTGCTGCCGTCGAGGCGTTCACCATCGCAGAGCAGCTGGGATTGGAGAATGCGGCTATCGGGGCCGCCGCAAGACTTGTTGGCCTCTACACAAGACTCGGACAAATCTCCGCGGCGGAGAAATGGCATAGGCAAGCTATGACGCGGCGCGCTCGCTTTTCCGGCGCGATAGACTTCTCGAACCTGATCGGCTTCGAGGCGAAGCTTGCGATCCAGCAGAAGTGCTACCACGAAGCTGAGCTACTGATTGACCTTGCCAACCAGAAGCTCAAGCCGGGTGCTTCACTCCGCCATAGAGCGGAGATCACAGCACACAGGATCAGCCTGTCGGTCGCTAGAGGTGATCGCTCACCCACAGACGATGAAATCGATGAGTTACTGGGACTTCATCTCCAGGCTCGCCAATTCGTATGGCACGATTACGTCGCGGTCGTACTATTTGAGGCACTAGAAGCAAGGAAAGAAGCCAGTAGGGCTGCTGTGTTGGCCCGAGAGTACATCGCCACCTATCGACGGGAACGTTCAAGCCTACTACCGAGACTCGACCGATACCTTCAGTCGGCGGGAATACCACGCGAAAGCATTAGAACCCAGACAGACACATAGATCGCGTGACGGAGTTACCGAACGTGACTAGAGTCGGGCTGCGAAATCGCTGTCATCGCACACGACACTCGTGGCTTGCCCAGAACATGCAAGCCACGGGGAAAATGGTAATGTCTGAATGGGACGTGACCGCCGGTAGAGTACGTCGGCGAATCGTCGACCGGAGACCGCTCCCTCTTCGGTTGACTACGACGACGAGAGAGCACGGTACCGCCTAGAAGCGATACGACGATAGCACGAATCAGCGATGGATGCTGCTACGCGTTCACCGCTGCGTGCCCTCGTCGGGTGAATCGCATGTGGCTGAGCGGCGTGGGCTCATGCGCACTGGGGGCGAACAACAGTCCGAACATCGGGCTTGCGAGCAACTTATCGCAAATATTCGGATCGAACTGGGTGCCGCGATATTTAGTAAGCTCTGATCGAACTTGAGCCTCGCCGAGCGCCTTTCTGTAAGGTCGATCACTTGTCATCGCATCGATGGTATCCGCGAATAACACGACTCGTGAGCCGAGCGGAATATCCTCGCCTGAAAGACCATCTGGATATCCAGTACCATCCCAGTTCTCATGATGGTGCCTCACAGGTGCAATGATGTCCTTGAGCTGTGAGACAGTAGACACCAGTTCGGCACTCTTGATCGGATGGGTCTGCATAACAGCCCATTCGTCAGGAGTCAGCTTATCCGGCTTCCTCAGTATCGGCGCATATATCTCATGTATTTTCCCAACATCATGTAGGAGGGCTGCGATACCGATACGCTCGACCTCCTGTGCGCTCAATCCAATGCCGCGGGCTATGATCTTCGAGTAATGAGAAACACGGCGGGAGTGCCCCGACGTGTATGGATCACGAGCCTCGATTGCCTTCACCATGAGTTCCAGCAATTCTCGGTTTACCTGCTCAAGCTGAGAATTGGTCTTGTAAAGTTGCCGCACGCCAAGTAGCGGAATACAGAGCGCTGTCGCGCCCACTGCACCCGCAGTCACATAGATCCATGCAAGGAGGTAAACGACAGGGCTCGCAAGTACATCATAGGGTACTGTGGTGAGAGTGTTCTTCTTCCAGATGTGGAGAAGATTCACATCGGTGCTGATCGCAATGACTCCGCTGACCAGCAGGGAGTTAACCGCGAAAAAAACCGTGATCAGTGCAATAGCAGGCACGAAGTTGCCGATAGTAGCAACTCCCAACGATGCCTCCTTGAGCTCCAGCAGTGACCGACCACCAAGCCACACAAAGACTAATACTGCGAGGCTCATGGCAAGCGCGGCTTGTGTAACATTGAAAAGCGCTTTTTTTATCGGCTGTCGGCGCCGGAGCAGCCCTTCAGTAATCGTGACCGAGGCAGCTA
>DATCXG010000182.1:0-9240 GCA_036565945.1 Gemmatimonadaceae bacterium | reverse complement strand
ACCGCGCGGCGGACCGTCCGCCGCGCGGTTATCCGTCAAGCGCGAAGATCTATAGACAGAGACTAATTACCCGTTTCACCGGCGACTTATCTCGGCGAGCACCCCGAGACGCGGCGGAGCCATGAGAATCTGCCGATGGGCTCGTAAAGCGGCGCCAGGACTGTACCTCCTGGGGAATCGGACCAGTGTCCCCACTGCATACCATCCACCCAGATCTCGACAGCACCCTCCTGGTCGTACAGCCAGGACCAGGTGCCCGATGGAGTAATGGCGACAGATCCGGGCGACGGCACGGGTGGAATCGCGGGGGTCGGGTCGTCGTATCTTGCGGAGAACCCCACTAGCGCCTCGCCGAATTCGCCGAGATCGCCGAGTTCTACACCGCCCCACACAACCGAGAAGTAGGCCCACGGGTTGGCGTGCACCTCACAGCCATCCACGCACATGTCGGGATCACTCTCGTAGCGCCCCGGGATTCCGTCCGGAATTGGTTGTCCTCGCTCGATGCGGAACGCGACGGTCACGGGCGCTCCCACACGCAATGGTAGAAATTCGCGACGATCGGTCTTGCGAAGATCTCGCTGCTTACGGGCGGTCGAGATATCCAGGTATCCGAGTTGAAGCCCGCCGGCTCGTACGATGAGACGGTAGATCGCGTCCGGCTCGAGCGAGGCATTGCGGGTCCGCCACCGGAACACGTAGCGCTCCCGGCGAGCCTCCACGCGAAGCGATGCTGCTCCATCAGCCCCAAGCGAGACCGGGCCAACCGCTGTCGATCGGCAGGCACCTTCTTGCCAGAGGCAGACGGTGACTTCGGGCGACACTGAGGGGTCGAAGGTACCCTGGAATGCGGTGGGATCGTGGTGGCGGAGGAGGAAGAAGAACTGCCGCTGACTTGCCCCGATGGCTCCGCTCGAGATCTCCTTGCTAACGCGGTCTGGCGTCGCCGGTGGAGCAGTCGGGAAATCCTTGCACGCTGCCGCCGTGAGAATCAGCACCACAGCTAGGAGTGTGGTACGGGAGCCGGTGTTAGCGGCGTGGGAGTAGGTAGTTGCTCTGATCCGTGATGCATATTGGTACGGCATCTGAGCTGACCCCCAGTAGCGACTGGTATATCGAAGCTGCGAAGTACTCGCTCGAGCGCTGTGGTCATCTGATTATAGCGATGTCCATCGCTGGCGAGACAGTTCGGTGCGGCTGCTTGGATGTCGTGCGCTACGGACCCTCCGAGTTGGAGGAGACGTTCGGTTTCCGCCCAGCTCCTCAGCGTCGGAAAGACTCTCCGCTGAGTCCGTGCCGGCTGAGCAGCTTCTGAAACGCCTGTCGCACCACACCAGCTTCCTCCGCGGCGCGTGTGATGTTGCCCTCCGTGCGCGTGAGCAGAGTCTCGAGGTAGGTGCGCTCGAATCGATTGACTACTGCTCTCTTTGCTCCATGAAATCCCCTCTCGCCCACGTCGGCCTGATCGACATTCGTGGGGATGTCCATCTCGACCGAGGATCGCAGGAGTATCTCGTGGGGGAGGTCGGTTTGCGAGATGCTGGGACCTGTCCCGATGATGTAGGCGTGTTCAATCGCGTTGCGCAGCTCCCGCACGTTTCCAGGCCAGGGGTACCCCGCAAGCAGCGCCATGGCCTCAGGGGTGAGCTGGCGTGCGGGTACTCGGTAGCGCGCGGCGATGTCGTCACTCAGGTGCTGCGCGAGCCCCACCAGGTCACTGATTCGCTCTCTCAGAGGAGGAAGCGCGATCTGAACGACATTCAGCCGGTAGTACAGGTCCGCCCGAAACGCCCCGATTTCGACCTGCCGGTTCAGCGGGCGGTTGCTCGCGGCTACGACGCGAACGTCAACCGGAATCTCCTCCGTTCCCCCGACCCGGGTCACGATGCGTTCCTCCAGTACCCGGAGCAGCGCGGCTTGCGCTCGGGGGCCGATCTCGCTGATCTCGTCCAGGAAGAGAGTTCCCTGGTGCGCCGCTTCGAAGACGCCCTTTCTCTGCTCGCGCGCATCGGTGAAGGCGCCGCGCTCGTGGCCGAAGAGCTCACTCATCAGCAGCGTCTCGGTGAGCGCCGCGCAGTTCACCGAGACCAGGCGCCCCTTCGAGCGGTCGCTCAGTTCGTGGATTGCGCGGGCGACCAGCTCCTTGCCTGTTCCAGACTCTCCCTGCACGAGTACACTGTTCACGGGGCTCTGCGCAATACGCGCTACGTTCCGCTTGACCTCGGCGATCTCGGTGGAGTCGCCGACGAGGCTCGCGAGAGCTGGAGCCTCGTCGTCGCTAGAGCCCTCGCGCAGTCCCGTGCACGCATGGCTGATCGTATCCAGCAAATCCGAGAACTCGAACGGCTTCGCGATGTAGTGGAACGCGCCGGACTTGACGGCATCCACCGCTCGTGAGTACTCGGCGTATGCGGTGATCACCACGACCACGGGCTTGTTCGGGAGTGCCCGTAGCTCAGAGATGATGTCCAGACCGGAGCAATCAGGCAGGTTCTGATCCAGCAATACCACATGCGGGTGTCGCTGGCGTGCGAGAGCCAGACCGACCCGCGCTGTCGCGGCGTGATCTATCTCGTATCCGTGAACTCCGAGCGCCTCGCCCAGGAACTCGCGGAAGTTGCGCTCGTCGTCAACGATGAGAATGCGGGGTTGTGTCATGGCCCTATCCACAGTGAGAAGACTCTGTATACCGTCAGCTTGGCGTGCATGGAACCGGGGTGACGAAGGTTGCCCGAGTCGCAGCGCGCGATCACAGGGCGATTTTCGGGAGAACAACTCGCAGGACGGTACCATGACCGTTCGCGTTGGCCTCGATAGTTCCCCCCAATCGCTCCGTCTCGCGACGCGCGAGGGCGAGCCCAAGCCCTGTACCGTTAGGCTTCGTAGAGAAGCTCAGATCGAAGATGCGGTCCCGCTCTCCAAACGGGATGCCCGGGCCGCTATCAGTAACCGTGAGCTCGATGTCGTCGGACCTCAGCGCGACGTTCACCTCGATCACCCCTCCATCACCCACTGCATCCACTGCATTCACTAACAGATTGGAGACGATGAGTCGCAGTTGACGCTGTCCGCCGATCGTGAAGACATCCTCGTCCGGGAAGTAGGCCACGAGCACAGTGCCACGATCCTCGGCCCGCGGCTGGACGTCAGACATGCACGCCTGGACGAGACTGCGGACGTCTATCAATTCCCTCGCTTCGCCTTCACGCTCGTGTGTGAATCGGAGGAGGCCGGAAACGAGGTCGTCGATCCGACGTACGTCGCTATCGATGCGTTGCAACTTGTCGTCAGCCCCATCCCGTGCAAGGAGATGGAGGCCCATCTTCAGACTGGCGAGCGGGTTCTTTATCTCATGAGCGAGACCCGCGGCGAGAGCGCCCAGGGAGGCAACGCGGGCGGCCTCGTCGACCTTCTGCTGCGCCCGACGCAGGGTGAAGTAGGACTCGGCGTTGCGTAGCGCGGCGGCGATACCCTGAGACATGGTGCGCAGGATCGCGTACTCCTGTGGGTCGAGATCCTCCCCATCCAGCCGCCGCCCGACACTGAGGACTCCCAGGATCTCTCCATCTGGACGATACACCGATACGATGGCGTCCGATCCATCGCGCCCCCGAGTGGCCTGCTCCGTGAGGACGGCGCGTGGGCGACAGCTGAGGTGAAGGTTCTCCGAGACGTGCCATGTGTCGATGATCTCCTCCGCAAGTAGGAGCCGGACGGAGGAAACTCCAAGCAGGCGAGGGAGCTCCCGACTCACCCCATCGACGATCCTCTCGGGTTCCAGCTCCGCGCTTATGCCGTCCACGAAGATCTGCGCTCGGACCTCGAGTGCCGCCCAGCGGGCGAACAACTGTCGATCCACCATCTCGCGCGCCCAGCGGAAGACTGGAGAAAAGAGAATCGCGGCCACGAAGATGGTGACGAACATCAGAGGCTCGACCGCTCCCATCTGCCGCTCCAGCGAATGGACGATCGCTGCGGCTCCGGCGATCGCGAATCCATACAGAGCAGTCAGCAGGAGGGAGGTCAGGGACACGAGCCGGCTCTGGTGTTCCCATGATTCGGGCTCCTGGTTCCTGCCCATGAAGATGTGCAGGCCCGCCATCGCTACCAGGAGCAGCAACATCAGCGACTTGAATGCCCGGAGGAACTCGATCGCCTCCCGTGGGGCGGCCGGTGCGAGGATGGCTACGGAAAGCAGAACGCCAGACACGAGGAACAGTAGTGACGTGAAGGCCAATCGGCGAAGTGGATCGGGATGCGCACCACTACGTCGCAGTACGAGAATCGAGCCGCCGGCGGCAATGATCTCGCAGACCAGCCCCAGGACGGATCTCACATCGCGCGTCATTCCATCAGCGCGCCACGCGAGAGTATTGCGGAACAGGTCAGTGACTACGAATAGGGAGGCGAAGAGGATGATGTAGGTCACTACCCACAGCGCTCGCGAACGGAGCAGGGTGGACCTCCCGGTGTGAAGCACCAGGAAGTGGAAGAGGAGCGCCGGAAAGAAGAAGCGATACGCGCCAGCCTGCACTTGCCAGAGACTGTTCGCGGCACTCAAGAGCAGCCCGTTTCCAGGTATCTCGACGGTCAGCATGGTGGGCGCGATCAGCAACATCGCTGCGCCGAGCACCAGCGCGGTGGAGCGGCGCCCACGCCAGGCGACGAGCAGCAATCCGGTGAGCCATGCCGCCAGTGAGAGAGCAAAGCGATACCAGAGGTAGAACGCGTAGTTGGGTGGACTGACTACCACGGGCAGATCGAGCAACATCTGATGTCCGTCCCGATCCAGCCGCAGATGGAGCGAGTCACCGGGCGGCGTTGCGTGATGTAAGCGCTCCACCATCGTGGCGGATGCTGGCTCGCCATTCACGGATAGGATCAGGTCACCGGGCACCAGGCCAGCCGAATTCGCCGACCAGGTCACTCCGGTAACCTCCAGTCCCGATCCATGTCCGTCGCTCCCGGACATGGGAACGGCGGACCAACCCACCGTGGTGTCCCACTGCGTCGGTACCGCGAACGGGACAAATAGCGGCATCAGCAAGCTCAGAATGACGAGCGCCGCTCGAATCGATATCTGGATTCTGGATGGCATCGCGCCGATGTCTGTATCCGGCGCGGCCTGTGGAGTACTCACGCGAAGGTGCTCACATGGGGAGGGCGTGCAAGCGATCGGGGAGGATGCGTGCGTTGTGCTGCATGCGAATATCGTGCTGGCCTGGTATACGCGAATCCTCACCCAGGATCGGGCGCGACTTCGTGTTCGAGCGTGTCAGCAGCCGTTGCCGCCTCATAAGCATACTCACTGCATCACGCAGTGGGCGGTTGGTGCAGCCGCAATTATGCACCAAACAGCTATTCCCCAGCCTCTCCCCCTCCGGTCGCACATCGCGTCACGAGCGAAAGGTAGTTGTGGCAAGCGATTAGCGCGGACGGCCACCTGCGTGGTGCAGCGATCCTGGCAGGGTATGGAACGTGCCAAACTGTGCGGTGCGAGAGAACAGTCTTCTTGTCCAAGCCCACCGTCGTTGCGCTCCGGATTCGGCGGCGGCCTGCGTGCCTAGCTGGGTGGCATGCCGATGCTGTCGCACCGTGGGGACGTGACCGACCAAGGCGACCGCGGACGCTTCACGCGTGACAAGGCTGCAGGCCTGGCGGCACCATCTACCACACGGGGTCAGAAGATGAATAGCGATGTGTCTCGGAGTCCTGAGCATCCGCGTTCCGGCGCGGGCCGAGGGATCCAACGCAGCACCTTAGCCGTGACCCTCCTCGCCTTCGCTCTCGGGTTGGCCGGCCCGCTCGCGGCGCAGGTGGCCCGCCCCGATGTGAGCAAGGAACTCGAGATCGTTCGCCAGGTGATGAGCGACGCTCAGATGGCCAAGGCTATGGCCTTCATCGAACGCGAGCAGGCGGCGCCGGATGACATCCTCCAGGAATTCATCGGTATCTGCAATGCTTACGGGCCGGAGAGCGACGAGATCTACCGATCGCGCCACATCTACAAACTCTTCCGCATCTACGGGCTGGAAGATGTGCACATCGATCGCGAATGGAACGTGACCGGTATCCGGCGTGGTGTGGGGAATGGCCCGAAGGTGGTTCTCACGGCTCACGAGGACGTGGTCCACCTCTGGCCCAAAGATCAGCCAATCGAAGCGTTCATCGCCGATGGTCGTGTTTGGTGTCCTGGCTCGAGCGACGACCTGGTTGGCGTAGTCCAGATGCTCACTGTGTTGCGCGCGATGAATGCGGCGAACATCCAGACGAAGGGCGACGTCTGGTTCGTCACGTTCACCGGGGAGGAGGCCGGGAGTCGCGGTGCGCACCTCTTCGCCAAGTCGAATTACCCGCACAACCTCGATTGGCGGAAGGGCGACGCCATCCTGCAGTTCCATGGCGGCGGTGGGGAAGGGGTCTCGACGGGGAGTGACCCGATCTACAATCAGGCTGAGTTGCGCATCTTCACTCCATTCGAGCGGAACGACCCCGCTCTCCCGAGTGGAGTCGACCGACGCTGGCTCCCACACGCCGTTGATGCGCTCGCACAGGTCATGGTTCGCATTCGTAAAGAGGTGTGGGATCCGCGCGTCGCGGAGGTGGGATTCCGCGAGGAAGGGATGCCGGCCAATCCGCCGGTGCTCTTCATGAACATGGCCAAGATCGAAGCCATTCCGATCATGAACGCGCCAGCGTCCGAGTCGAAGGTGACCTTCGATGTGCGCTCCAAGTCCGCCGAGCGGCTGGAGAAGGCGCACCGCGACATCCAACGCATCGCTACGGAGGTGTGCGCCACTTTCCCCAAGACCATCCCCTGCTCGTACCAGTACCAGGTGGTCAACCGCTCCGGCCTGAAGGACGGCATCCCCGGCTGGGATCGTGCTGACAACGCCCCGGCCCGCATGGCGGTAGCAGCCGCGAAGGCGCTCTACGGTGGTGACCCGAGGATCGATCCCGCACAGGGCTGCGGCGACTGCATCGCCACGTTCATGGAAGGGATGCCGTCGATGTCGCTGCGCGGACGCATCAAGGACTTTGGTGGCGGGAGGGTGGAGCGCGGGAGCGGGTTGCAGGTGGGGGTCCTCGCATCTGAAACTCGCCGGCGCACGACGGGCCACAACGTGACTCAGAGTGCCGAGATAGAGTCGATCTGGGCTGCCGCCAAGCAGGCGCTCGTCTTCTCGGCGGCGTATTCTGGCCTGGCTCCGGCGAGCCAGAAGGCGGGCTCGAAATGAGCATTCAGCCGATCGCGCAGCTCCTCGCGCTGACGCTGCTCGCGTGTGCCATCACCGTTGATACTGCCATCGCTCAGGAGAAGCCTCGAGGAACTCCGGACCTGAGTCAGGAGATGGCGGTCGTGCGGCAGCACATGAAGACTCAGCCAGTGCAGAGTGCACTGGCGTTCGTGGAGTCGCAGATCGCCGACCCGTCTGATGTGATTCAGGATTGGCTGGGAGTCTGCAACTCCCCGGGGCCATCGCACGACGAGGTTTACCGCGCTCGACACATCTACAAGATGTTCCGCATCTACGGTCTGGAGCACGTCTATATCGACGACGAGCAGAACGTGATCGCGGTTCGGCCAGGCGTTGGCGGCGGGCCCAAGGTGGTGCTGGCCGCGCATCACGACAACGTCCCCATCTGGCCAAAGGACCAGCCGGTGGAAGCCTTCGAGCGGGACGGTCGTGTCTACTGCCCCGCCGCAGGCGATGACATCCCAGGTGTGGTGCAACTCCTCACCGTGCTGCGCGCGATGAACGAAGCGAAGATCCAGACCGCGGGTGACGTGTGGTTCGTCACCTTCTCCGGCGAGGAGACAGGCTCGCCAGGCGCGGAGCACTTCGCTCGCGCCCACTACCCGCACAATCTCGATTGGCGGAAAGGCGACGCGATCGTGGAACTACACGGCGGCGCCGGCGAAGGAGTCACGACTGGCAGTGGTCCGATCGTTACCCGGGCGACGCTTCGCTTCTTCACGCCGTTCGAGCGCAAGATAGCCGACCAGCCCGGCGCCGACCGCCGCTGGCGACCGCACGCGGTGGATGTACTGGCGCGCGCGATGGTTCGAATTCGCAGCGAGGTCACCGATCCGCGGTTGGATTGCCTCCGCTGCACCGGGCTCAATGAACAGAAGGGAGTCGAGAAGGCGGAGTGGTACATCAACGTCTCCATGCCGCAGGGTTCGCCGGTGATCAACCGGCCGGCATCGGAGGCGACAGTCCGCCTGGATATTCGCGGCCCGACGTGGACGCACGTCCGCCGGATCTTCGACCAGATCCAACAGATAGCGGCCGATGGTTGCAGCGAGCTGCAGACCAAGGGGTTTCCGCCGCACCACTACAAGGAACGTTGCAGCTACATACTCGACGTCAACGAGGTGTATGGCCGCGATTGGGAGGCTGATCCCATCGACGGTTGGGACCGCGTGAACAACCCACAGGCCCGCTACGTAGCCGCCGCCGCGGGAGCCCTCTACGGTGGCAAGCCGGACATCGACCCGAAGCAGGGATGTGGCGACTGCACGAACCTGTACAAGGGCGGACTCCCTGGCTTCTCGTTTCGTGGTGACGTGGTCGACTACGGCAAGGGACGCGTTGAACGCACGTTCCCGGAGCAGACCCGCCAGGGTGGCCACGATGTGACGGAGAGCATGGCGGTCCCCGCGATCTGGGCCGGTGTCAAGCATGCGCTGGTGTTCGCCGTGTCGTACGCGGGAATGCCGGGCGTGGAGCGGGGGAAGTAGTGATGCAGAGCAGCAGCACGTCGAGTAAGGCCAGGTATAAGTGCCCATTGACCGGTCGTCGACCGGCTCATCAGCGACACGTATTCGAGAGGAGGCGGCAGCGATGACGTTGCCTGTTCAGCGGTGGTTCCAGATAGCCGGTATGGCACTCGCCGCACTCGCGCCGGTGGCAGTGGCCAGCGCGCAGAATGGCACGATCACCGGTACTGTTGTCGAGCAGGCTGGCCGAGCTCCGGTCCCAGCGGCTCAGGTACACATTGTGGGTACCACCCTGGGGGCGCAGACTAATGCCGAGGGCAAGTACACCATCCGAGGCATCCCCGCGGGTGAGCACGAAGTGCGCGCACGTCGCATTGGCTATCAGGAGGCCACCACCGCGGCAACGGTGATCGCCGATACGATTGTTGTGGTAGATGTCGCTCTGACGGCAGCTGAAGCTGTCCTCCTCAGTCAGACTATCGTCACGGCAACCGGGGAGCAGCAGCGGCGGGAGG
>DATCXG010000175.1:0-2169 GCA_036565945.1 Gemmatimonadaceae bacterium | reverse complement strand
CGGCTCGCGATGTCGGGACGGGGGACGATCCTCTTCGTGGACGAGATCCATCGTCTCAACAAGGCGCAGCAGGATGCATTTCTCCCGCACGTGGAGGCGGGCACCGTCACGCTCGTCGGGGCGACCACCGAGAACCCCTCGTTCGAGATCAACGGTGCTCTCCTCTCACGAGCCCGGGTCTTCGTGCTGCATTCCCTCGACGTCGGCGACCTTGCATCCGTTCTGAGACGCGCTCTCTCCGACGGGGAGCGTGGGTTCGGCAGGCTGCGCATCTCCGCCGACGACGCAGCCATCGAGCTCATGGCGCGCGAGGCGGACGGGGATGCCCGCAGAGCGCTCACAGCCCTCGAGGCGGCTGCAGAGTCCATCGGTGCCGACGGGCACCTCACGACAGAAGTGGCCCGCGAAGCGATGCAGCTCCGCTTCGCCAGGCACGACAAGGGTGGCGAGGAGCACTACAATATCCTCTCGGCCTACCACAAGTCGCTGCGAGGCAGCGACCCGCACGGCGCACTCTACTGGATGGCCAGGTTGCTGGACGGGGGCGAAGATCCCATGACGATCTTCCGCAGAGCCATCGCCATGGCCGCGGAGGACATCGGCCTGGCCGACCCTGAAGCGCTCAAGCTGGCGATCGCGGCGCGCGACGCCTACCACATGCTGGGCGCGCCCGAGGGCTATCTGCCTCTCGCCGAGCTCACCATCTACCTGGCCACCGCTCCCAAATCGAACAGCTCGAAGATGGCGCTCGACGCCGCGATGCAGGCAGCGCGTGACACCCCGGCCGAGCCGGTGCCGCTGCACATCCGCAACGCGCCAACGCGGCTCATGAAGGAACTGGGGTATGGCCGCGGGTATCAATATGCGCACGACGCTGCCGAGGCATACATCCCGCAGGAGTATCTGCCTGAAGCGCTGCGCGGACGGCCGCTCTACGAGCCGGGTCGCTTCGGATTCGAGCGGGAGATAGCGAAGCGATTGGCGTGGTGGATGGAGCTGAAGGAGAAGGGCGAGTCGCGCGGCTGAGCGGCCGTGCTCGTGTTTTCAACGTCCTGGAGGACGCATGCGAAAATTGTCGCTGATCGCGGCAGTGGTGGTGGCGGGATCGACGGCGGCCTGCGCGACGCTGGGCCGCGCGGCGTTCAAGGAGCCGGTGGTGACCCTGAAGGACGTTCGCGTGAACGGACTGGGCTTCAACGGAGGCTCGGTGGACATCCTCCTGAATGTCTACAACCCGAACCACTTCAACCTCGATGCGACCCGCATCACGTACCAGCTCTACGTGGACACCATCCCACTCGGCAACGGCGCCACCGACTCCCGATTCACGGTCTCGGATGGCGACTCCACCCAGATTCCGCTCCCTCTCAGCTTCACCTGGAGCGGCATCGGCCAGGCCGCGCGCACGCTCATGAGCACGGGCACCGTCAACTATCGCGTGAAGGGTGACATCACCGTCGGTTCTTCAGTCGGCCCCTTCACGCTCCCCTACGACCGCACGGGCCGCTTCTCATCGCTGAGCGGGGGAAGGGGGGGTGAGTGATGAGAGAGCGGAAAGCAGTTAACTACGGGGTTCAGCAACTACAGGGTTCAGGGTTCAGGAACTACGAGGGAACAGGGAACAGGGAACAGGGAACCGGAAACTGCCTCCGAGTAGAGCGCTTGCCCCCACGAGCTGGTACCTGTTCCCCGTTTCCTGTTTCCCGTTCCCTGCAGTTCGCAGTTCCTGAATCCTGAACCCTGTTTTTACTGAACCCCGCAGTTCCCTGCTTTCTGCTCTCTCTCCTCTCCCTCTCTCACGTATCGCTTCTTCCGAAAGGGGGAAGGAGGCCGAAGAGGGGGATTTCGGTGGAGCGGTCGGCCGTGGCGTGGAGCTCGCAGAAACCGGCTGGCCCGCCGGCAACGTATAGGACGGTGCACCGGTGGCGAGCTTGAGGACGCACCGGTCCAAGTGGCTCCGTGGTGTCCGGTACTTCCAGGCGTGGGTGATGGGGGCGCGCGCTGCAGTCTAACATGTTGTTGATCAAATCTTTACATCGTTCTGACGGCGCCAGCTTGACAATTGGACTGCCCGGTCCTAATATCCGGGCATGGGAGATCGCCGCGCACGTATTGTGGACGCCGCAACGGCCGTGATGAGCAGCCGAGGGTTTCAGCAAACCTCGGTCG
>DATCXG010000164.1:0-8916 GCA_036565945.1 Gemmatimonadaceae bacterium | reverse complement strand
GCGCGTGGCGCTGCATCGAGGCCGGTGAAGATGCGCGCGCCCGTCACCACTTCGGCCTTTTCGGGATGAGCGAGCGGTACCTTGATCACGTCGAGCCGGTAGAGCGAGTTCGTCTCGTCCGCCGGATCCGTCCCCTCCTTGCACCCCGCGAGCTCGGTGGCCGGGCGCGCTCCCTGGTTGCCCGACACGTAGATGTAGATCACGCCCTTGTCCTTGGGGTCCGGGACTATCGTGTGCGTGTGTGACCCCTTGCAGGTCTGCACGTTCTTGACCAGACGAGGCTCGGCCGGGTTGGAGACGTCATAGATGCGGACCCCTGCCATGTGGTCTTTCGGGTCCTGCACCCCACCCTTCGCGCAGTCGTTGCGGTTACCTCCCCCCTCCGCGGAGATGAAGAGCAGGTTCCCGTAGATCGATGGGTCGCCCTGCGAGGTGATACACGAGACCACTGAGACGACCCGCGGCTTGGCAGCGTCGCTCACGTCCCAGGTCGTGAACCCGGCGAAGTTGCCCTGGAAGACGTACTTGTCGCTGAAGGCGAGGTCGGAGTTGATGAACGTCAGACCACGGGCCGTGTCGAACACCGCCGGCTTCGGCGAGAAGGAGACGAGGCGCATGTTACGCGCGGCGGTACCGGCGTCGAGCCGGCCCGGCGTGAGTCCACTGCGGGCATCCTTGTCGCTGGGATACGTCTGCGCGGCGAGGAGTGACGGAACAACGATGAGGGGCGCGACGAGCGTGAACGCCCTGCGGGAGAGGTGCATTGGGGAAGGCTCCTGGTTGCGGCGAGTGGGGCTCAGTTGTCGGACAGCTGGGACAGCATCTGGCGCATCACGCCGATCTCGGCCGTCTGGACGGTGACGACGTCATTCGCGAAGACGTTCACGTCGACCTCCTGACCGGCGCGTGGCGTTGCGAACAGCTCCTTGACCATCTGCAGCGCGCCCTCGTGGTGTTGGATCATCATAGTGAGGAATGCGCGGTCGAACGCGACGCCAGTTGCTGCGTCGAGCTCTTCGATCTGCTCGTCAGTCAGCATCCCGGCCATCTTCATGGTGCGCCACGACGATGTATCCGGGGTGAATTGCTCGTTCTGGCGGAGCCACCCCTGCATGATGTGGATCTCCGCCACCTGCGACTGATCGATCTTGATCGCGAGCTTGACGACGCGGGGGCTGGCGTTGTGCGCCTCGGCCATCCGGGTCATGTAGATGGCCTGCGCGTGGTGGGCGATCATCCCCTGCATGAACTCCACGTCCGCCACCGTATAGATGGCGCCCTCGGGAATCATGATATGTGCGTGCCCGCTCATCCCCGCCATCGAGTGTTGTGCCTGGGCGATGGCGGGCCGGGCGAGCATCAGCGCCAGCGCGGCGAGCGCGGTGGCAATGGCGGTGCGACGGAAGATGTTCACGGGTCTGTGGGGCTACTGTTGTATGGGAGCGTGCGCGGGACGATCACTCGAGTACGTTAATGGATACGCGTCGGACGTGCCTGGCGTTGTGGCAACGTTCGCGTGGCGGCACGCCACCTCGGCAGCGGATCTTCGTTGAGCTTGACAAGTGTGGGACGTTGGTGCGGGATGAAGGGGTCTAACCCATCGGTTCCAATTGCAGGAGGGGCCTATGTACGTCCTCATCCAACACAGCATCTCCGACCCAGACGGCTTCTGGAGTTCGGCCGAGTCGTCGATGTCGAAGATGCCCCCGACGATCAAGCTCCACCACACCTTCCCGACCCCGGACGGCAAGCGGGCAATCTGCGTGTGGGAGGGGCGAACAATTAATGACGTCCGCGACTACGTCGAGTCGGCCGTGGGACGATTCAGCCGCAACGAGTACGTCGAAGTGGTCAACAAAGAGGGAGTCGTCAATCCCCGCGGAGATCATGCACAGACCCACGCGTGACCACACCGATATAGGGAAGAGAGTGCGAAGGGGTCTCCGGGCGGTCACCCGGAGATCCCTTCGCAAAGCCATCCGTGCACGACCGCGCGAGTCGACCGCACCGTACCGCGATACCCGGTACGGTGTGGTCACTAACACGACGCACCACTATCGGTTATCCGAGACATTCTCCGCGCTGGCGATCCGCTGCATCGCGCGCACGAGCGAGATGAACTCCCCGCGGTCGCCATTGTCATCCGCGCCACGCCCGGCCTCGGCGAGCGAGAGCGCCTGGTCGAACGTCGCTGTCCCCTTGTACGGCGAATCCCGCAGCACCATCCCGAATTCCGCGACCGCCGCGGCGAATCGGAAGTCGGCGCTCGGCTCCGCAACTCGATCCCGCACCACATGCGTGAGCAGGCGGCTCGCCCCGCCCGACGGCGCCTTGTACCGCAGTTTCACGTAGAGGAGCTCGTCTTTCGCCGCGGACTTCTGACGCACCTCCGTACTCTGATAGCGCAGCGGGTCGGCTCCGCGGGTCGAGTCGGCGTCAGGCGCTCCCACCGGCACCACCTCGTACAGCGCGGTGACGGAGTGCCCGGCACCCAAGTCCCCCGCGTCCTTCCGGTCATCGTTGAAATCCTCATCGCGCAGCAGGCGGTTTTCGTAGCCGATCAGCCGGTACGAGGCGACACGCGTGGGATTGAACTCCACCTGGATCTTCACATCCTTGGCGATCGTAGCGAGCGTGCCGCCGATCTCCCGCACGAACACCTTCCGGGCCTCGTTGAAGCTGTCCACGTAGGCGTAGTGGCCGTTCCCGTGGTCAGCGAGCTTCTCCATCTTGGAGTCCTTGAGGTTCCCGGTGCCGAAGCCCAGTACCGTGAGCGACGTCCCCTGCTCGCGCTTCTCCTCTATCAGGCGCACCATCTCGGCATCGCTCGAGACGCCGACGTTGAAATCCCCGTCGGTCGCTAGGATGACGCGGTTGATGCCATTCGGGATGTGATTCTCCTTCGCGACGTCGTACGCGAGTCGGATCCCCGCGCCGCCGGCGGTGGAGCCACCAGCTTCCAGCGCGTCGATGGCATCGAGGATGCGCCGCTTCTCATCGCCCGGCGTCGAAGGGAGCACTAGCCCGGCGGCCCCGGCGTAGACGACGATCGCCACATGGTCCTGGGGGCGCAGCTCGTTGACGAGAAGCCGGAATGCCGACTTGAGGAGCGGGAGCTTGTCCTCGCTATCCATCGACCCCGAGACGTCGATCAGAAATACCAGGTTGCTCGGCGGGAGGTTGCCGAGTGGGATCTTCTTGCCCTGGAGCCCGATGCGCACGAGGCGGTGCGCGGGATTCCACGGCGCCCTCGTCACGTCGGTCGACACCGCGAACGGGACGTCGCCGGTCGGAGCGGGGTAATCGTACGCGAAGTAGTTGAGCAGCTCCTCGATGCGCACCGCGTCCTTTGGTGGGCGCTGGCCGCGGGTGATGAAGCGCCGGACGTTGCTGTAGGCTGCGCGGTCGACGTCGATCGAGAAGGTCGAGCGTGGGTTCCCCCGCACGGCGAGGAAGGGGTTGTCGTCGATCTTGTCGTAGGCCTCCGTGTTGAACGTGCAGTCGTGCGTGCAGCGACGGACGCCCCGCTTTGCGATGCGCCCGTAGGCAACCGGAACACGCGCCGACATTGCGTCTACGGTCACTGCAGACAACTGCAATGACGTTGCGCGAAGGGCGAAATCGAGTGCCAGGCTGTCGGCATCGACGCGCACCGTACGCTCTGCTGCCTGATAACCGATGCGCCGTGCAACTACAGTGATCGATCTCCCGCGCACCGACGCCGGGAGGGCGAGCCGGTACCGCCCCGCGGCATCCGTGGTGGTGCCGACCCCACCGCTCTTCAGGAGGACGTCAGCACTAGCGATGGGTGTACCGTTCCCCGCGTCGGTTACGCGACCCACGAGCACGACGGGCGCTGGTGCCGATGCCCCGGCGGTTTGCTGCGCCACCACGGGTGCCGCTCCCAGCGAGAACGATGCGAGTGACATTGCGGCGAGCGCGATACGGACGAGGAGCGCGCGAACGAGAGAGGGAAGCATGGGCCGGCTCCTGATTGAGGGTCTACCTAACGTGCGATACCCGGTTGCCCGCCGTAAGAGCCATCGCGCCCATGCAGTGGCTTCACGACGCGTGCTCGCCGACACCAGGTCGGAGACCGCTCCCACCCGCTCGCCGGGCGCTACGGCCCACAGAAAAGCCGGCGCTGCGTCGCCGTGGCGGGCAATGAGCGCCTACGTGCGCGCAGCCGGTTCGACTCGCTCCGTCGTCGCGCCCACCTGCGCGAGCAGCGCGCGGTACCACCGCTCGGCGTCGTGTAGCCGTCGCTCGAAACCCGCACATCCCCAGATCACGCTGAGCGTCTCTCGCGTCGCGGCGCCCGTCTTGGTGCGCTGTGCGTCGCGGACTGCGTTCGCGCAGGGGCCGACGGCATCCCAGAGGCAGAGCAGCCCGGCGAGGTCGATCTCCTGCCCCGAGGCATTGAAGACGTACGACGCGCCCGCCGGCGCAATGCCGATGCGGAATGGGCCGTGCGCGCGGCCGAGGTCCACGACGCTGATGGGGAACCCACTGTGCAGCGACACCGCGTTGCACGCGTCCACCGCAGCGTTGATGGCGCCGAGCGCGCCTTCCGACGCGGCGCGCACGAGGTACTCGGAGGCGGGCTTGCCGCGCCCGGTGGGCTTGTAGCCGCCGTGGCGCAGCAGGTCGCGCACGGCCACACGGACGGTCTCGTCGCGCTGCAGAAGTGTGGGGGCGTCGAGGCCGAGAGCGATACGCACGTCGGGCGGCGTGGACAGCGCGTCGAGCGGCGCGGGGAACGTGGTTGTGAAGGCGGCCACGCGCAGGAGCGGGTGGTCGTCGATCTGTAGCAGGATCTCGGGCACGGCCAGCGTCCTCGGGATTACGGTGATGGTCGGCGGAGGCGTAGCGCCCACCTGAAAGCTTCTAGTGCGGCGGAATCAGAGAGGGCGTCCGACGGCACGGTTGGAACGGCGAACTGATACCGTGGATCGGCCAATTACGCGGGGGGGTAGGTTGGGGTAGGTCGAGCACCGCAAACATCGCAAGGTCGCGTTGTTTCTTCCACTGTAGATGTACGAAGTCGTGCGAGATTCCTGGTCATGCCACCGGTAGTCCTCACCGTGAAAAGGATTCCGCACACGCACGCGTGTGTCACGCGAAAAGCGACTACCCCAACTCGCTGAAGATCAGTCGAAGATCAGTAATGGTGGTCGCGCGGCGCCGTCTCCTGTGCATCGACCTCGATCGGCTCCGCGGCGACCTCGCCGGCCGCTCGCGGAGTGCGGTTCTCGATGAAGCGGCGCGTGATGAACCGCTGTCCCTCGCCGATCCGCTCGATCTCGATCGCGATAGCGTCGATGGCCTGCTCGAGGTGCGTCAAGCGGTCGGTAAGCTCGCGGGGGGCGGCGGGGATCACCGACTCCTCGCTATGATGCTCGCCGCGGCGCGCATCGCGCCTCGGTACTAGCCGCCACGCGAGGTATGCGCCGGGGAGCACAAGAGCGGCATGTACGCCGGCATGGAGCATCTCCCCTTGCGCGGCGGCGAATATCGCACCGGCGAGGTTCACGAAGCTGAAGAGCACGGCCACTACGAGCCAGATCTTAGAGCGCCGAGTCATGGGGAGCTCCTCCTGCGGTTGCTAGTTGACGCCCATGCCACCGCATGGACGCCTCTACCTCAGACCCTACGCCTGGCGGTATTGTGTGGTTTCGGTAGGGTTCGGCGCGCTGATCTTCTGTTCACACTGACACGTGCCGCTGGACAACTGTGTCCCATGACTACACACTCTGGAGACTATCATTCGCCGCGTTGCGCCAGGACCTGGCAACGATGAAAGTGCGCCTGTCACTCTTCTCGGTCGCCATTCTCTGGCTTCTGTTATTTACCGGGCCAGCTTCTGCACAGCTGATCCATGATGAGCCCGAGTGGTATCTCCCCACCGGAGATGGTTGCCGACTCTTCGTGCAGGAGTTCGGGCAGGGCAGGGACACCATCATCGTGCTTCACGGCGGCTGGGGCGCGGAGCACGGCTATCTCCTGGATGCGTTCACGGGAGTGGTGGACAGTCATCATCTCGTTTTCTACGACCAGCGTGGCTCGCTCCGCTCCCCGTGTCCTGACAGCCTCATCTCGGTCGACAAGCACGTGCAGGATCTCGAGCGCCTGCGCTCCGAGCTCGGCGTGGCACGGCCTACTCTCGTCGGTCACTCCATGGGTACCTACCTGGCTCTGGACTACTTGCAGCAACATCCCACGAACGTGAAGGGATTGGTGCTCCTGGGGGCGCTGCCACCCAAGCGGTCCGGATCAGGGCTGGAGCGTCAGATTGCTCAGGAGCAGGAGGTAGAGGTGAGAGCGTTCTTCGAGCGACCGGAGATCGGCGCCGAGCTACACGCGCACGGCCTCGACAGGAGCGAGGGCGAGCTGTCGGCTAAGGAGGAGTCTTCCGGTTGGAGGATTCGGTTTGCCGGTATCAATCTCTACCACGTAGAGCGCTGGCCGCAGATGAAAGGTGGGCGGGCCTTCTACAATGAGCAGGCTGGTGCTGCAGCCGCGAAGACCGTACCGGAGCTGTACGACTTCACGCCGGCTATCGCGGCACACCGCTGCCCGGTGTGGGCCATCATGGGTGACCACGACTATCTGGACATCGGTGCCCGTCAACACCGGCGGCTGGCGGCCGGAATCGCGAACTATCGCGTGAGCGTTCTCGAGAATGCGGGACACTTTGCGTGGGTTGACGCACCGCAGGAGTTCCGACGAACGCTTGGTGAAGCGCTGGAGGCCATTGGTCGGTGTGAGTGAGCTGACCGAGCATTCGCTGCGAGGACGGTCCGACTTCGCTCGGCTGGCGTTAGCTACTGAGCGTGCCCGTGTCAGCTGGCGCGGCGCCCCTCCTGCTACGCCCCTTCCCCTGGAACAACCCCGCCTCCCCCCTCGTTTCTCAAACTACGATGCCGCCAGATCGCGCCGAGCTCCACAGCGACCAGCGGCCACCTCGACCAGATCCACCGGCGCACTCCGTCACCCAATTCCGCCCGCGCCGTTAGCCTGACGACCGGAGCAAGCTGTCATGGAAATCGGGATCTACACCTTCGCTGAACGCACGCCAGATCCGCGCACGGGCTACCTGGTGAGCGCCGAGGAACGCCTGCGCGACCTGCTCGAGGAGATCGAGCTGGCCGACCAGTTGGGGCTCGATGTCTTCGGCGTCGGCGAGCACCATCGCCCCGACTACCTGGTGTCATCGCCGGCGGTGGTGCTGGCGGCCGCTGCGGCGCGCACGAAACGCATCCGTCTGACGAGCGCCGTGACAGTGCTCAGCTCCGATGACCCGGTCCGTGTCTTCCAGGACTTCGCCACGCTCGACCTGCTCTCCGGTGGCCGAGCGGAGATCATGGCGGGGCGCGGCTCGTTCATCGAGAGCTTCCCGCTCTTCGGCTACGAGCTGGACGACTACGACGAGCTCTTCACCGAGAAGCTCGGCCTGCTGCTCGAGCTGCGCGAGAAGGAGCGCGTTACCTGGACTGGGAGACATCGCGCTCCGCTGCACGGACTCGGCGTCTATCCGCGCCCACTGCAGGATCCGTTGCCGGTATGGATCGCTGTCGGTGGCACACCGCAGTCGGTGGTGCGCGCGGCGACGCTCGGGCTCCCGATGGCGCTGGGCATCATTGGTGGGGCACCGGAGCGCTTCGCGCCGCTGGTCGAGCTATATCGCGAGAGCGCCCGCAGGGCGGGGCACGATCCTGATTTGCTGCAGATCAGTATCAACTCGCACGGCTTCATCGCTGACAGCTCTCAAGAGGCGGCCGAGGACGCCTTCCCACCCTACATGGAAGTGATGGGGCGGATCGGGCGCGAGCGCGGCTGGTTGCCGCCTACCAGGCAGCAGTTCGACGGCGAACGATCGCGGCGTGGGGCGCTGCTCGTAGGCAGCCCGCAAGAGGTCACCGACAAGATCCTCTTCGAGCACGAGCTCTTCGGCCATCAGCGTTTCCTCATGCAGATGACCGTCGGCACCATGCCGCATGCGAAGGTGATGCGCTCCATCGAGCTGCTGGGAACGGTGGTGGCGCCGGCCGTCAGGCGCGAACTCGGCGCGGGTAGTGCGGTAGCTCAGGGGGAGGCAGCCACAGGGAATTCCTGAGGCCGGAGTCGAGGGCGCCTGGTGAGGACGTTCAATCCTGAGTGGTGACGGAGGTAGCATGGGACAGGGCACGTACGACATCTTCGGTGATGCTACGGGCGCGCAGCCAGCGACGCCCGGCAGCTACGGCGAAGCGCCACACGGATACCGCCTTCCTGCGGCTACGCGCCTGGGACCTGTGCGACTCCAGGTCGCCGACCTCGCACTCTCTCTGGCATTTTACGAAGGCGTGCTCGGCATGCGCGCGGTGACGCGCGACGAGTCGCACGCGGTGCTTGCTGCCCACGGCGACGACGCCCCACTGGTCGAGCTCCAGGAGCATGCTGGCGCGCGCCGGATGACCGCACGCGGTCGTCTCGGGCTTTTCCACTTCGCCATCCTGCTCCCCAACCGACCGTCGTTAGGACGCTTCGTGCGGCATCTGGCGGAGATCGGGGCGCGCGCCGGAGCGGCCGATCACCTAGTGAGCGAGGCGTTCTACCTGAGCGACCCTGACGGGCTCGGGATCGAGGTCTACGTCGACCGGTCACGCAGCACGTGGCGGCAGGTGGGCGGTGAGCTGATGATGGCCACGGATCCGGTGGACATGGATGGGATCCTGCAAGCGGCGGGCGACGTCCCGTGGAGCGGGATGCCCGCAGGCACTGTGATCGGACACGTGCACCTGCACGTGGGAGACATCGCGCGCGCATCCGACTTCTTCTCCGAGACTCTGGGATTCGACCGCACTGTGTGGCACTACCCGGGCGCGCTATTCCTCAGCGCGGGCGGCTATCACCACCACCTGGGCGCGAACACGT
>DATCXG010000163.1:0-8651 GCA_036565945.1 Gemmatimonadaceae bacterium | reverse complement strand
TGAGAGTGACGGTGTAGAGCGTGGAGAGCGGTCGCTCCACCAGGAGCCGCCAGTGTCCCTGCGGCCTATCACCCAGGTGGCGATCGAGGTCCGCCCGCAGCCAGAGCGAGACGGCCTGCATGAATGCGTTCGCACTCGCGGTCTCATCCTCGGCTGCGTGCGCGCGCCGGAGAGCGTCCATTGATTGGCTCGCGAGCGCGATCATGGTGACGCCAGCGGTGGCGAGGATCGTGAGCGCCACGACCACTTCCAGGAGCACGACTCCGCCGCGGCGCCTAGCGATTCGCATCTCTCCCCGAGCTCCGCTGGAGTGAGTCAGCGTGTAGCGCACTCCCGCTCAGTTCATCGATATCGATCAGATCAATCGATGCATCCGTGAGCACACGACCGTCGGGATAGGCCGTCGTCCGATGAGCGCGGCCGTCCACAAAAAGCGGAATCGTCACCGGATGCCCGGTCCTGAGCGCCGAATCACGGGCCTGGAGCACGGCGACAGTCGCCGGGTCGAGCGCTCTAGCATGCGGCGCGGAACCGAGCGTGAGGCCCACGACTCCGGAGAGGAGCCCCAGGAGCAGGATCACCACCAGCAGCTCGACGAGCGTCACACCGCGAGCAACGGCACACGTGCTTCCGCTCCTCACGAGTAAGCTACTGGCGCACCTCACGTAGGCCTCACGCTGTAGATGGCCTGCAGCAGTGCGGCAGCAACCAGCGCCACGAGCCCGCCAAAGACGAGGATGAGTGATGGCTCCAGCAGCCTCACCGCGCTCTTGACCATCGACTCCGAGCGTTCCCGCTCGAGAGAAGCCGCATGCGAGAGCATCTCTGCAAGTCGACCGGTCTCTTCCCCGGCCCGCACCAGCCGGATGGCCGTCAGGGTGAGAGCTCGCTCCGCTTGGAGCGCGTCCGAGGGGCGCCGGCCCTGGACGACCGACTCACGCGCTACCATGAGCCGCGCCGTGAGAGACGCATCGCCCGAGGCACGCGCGGCATGCACGAGAGCCGCCGATACGGGCACCCCGCTCTCGAGGAGCGCAGAAAGTGCCGCGCTCGTCCTCGCGGTGGCGGCCGACCTCCGTACCTCGCCCACAACGGGGAGAGCGAGAAGGAATGCGTGCCACTTCTCTCTTCCTTCATCGGTAGAGATCCACGATCGCCAGACGACGAGCGCGAGTGCCAGCAGTATGAGACCCGCCGGACTCCAGGCGCGGATGAACGTCGAGGCGGCCAGCACGATGCGCGTCGTGGGCGGGAGCGACTGGCCAAGGTCGGCGAGGATGGTACCGAAGCGCGGGAGCACCACTCCGACGAGGAGCGCGACCGAAGCAGTGGCCGCGGTGGCGAGGAGTGCGGGGTAGGCGAGAGCGCTTCGGATCGCGGAGCGCATGGCTGCCTGGTGCTCCAGGAGCTCGGCCGCGCGACGCACGGCCATGGCGAGTCCGCTCCCCGCCTCGCCCGCCTTGACTATCCCGAGGACAACGGGCGGGATGGAGATTTCGCTCTGGTCGAGCGCCGAGGTGAGCGATGATCCCTCCTTGACCGAGCGCGTGATCCCGGGGAGCGACCTCTCCCACGACGGTGGTGCGAGCTCGCTCATCGCCGCCAGCGCTCTCGCCATGGGCAGCCCGGCCTCCAGGAGCGTCGCCAGCACGCGAAAGCCGAGTGCGAGGTCACGAGCCGAGATCCTGCTTCCCCTCGCTCGCTCCGCTTGCTCGACACGAAGTTCGACGGGAAAGAGGCCGCGGCCCTCGAGCGCTCTGGCCGCTGCTTCGCGACTCTCGGCCGGCAGGACGCCTACTTCGAGCACGCCATCTGAGCGCGCCGCTCGGTAGGCGTAGCTCGAACCGCTCATCGCTCGAAGTGGAGCCTCGCACGGGGGCTTCTGACGGAGAGACTCTCGGAAGGGAGCGTCTTGGCTGTGATCGTCACTGGCTCACCGCTCCGCCCCAAGAAGTCATGTCTGCATCCTCGCCTTCACCACCAATCTTCCCGTCCCTTCCCAGCGAGTAGCAGTCGTACGAGGTGGGATTCTCCTTCCCCGGTGCCAGGAAGACGTAGGGTCTCCCCCACGGGTCGACTGGCACTTCCTTCCTGAGATAGGGGCCGCGCCAGTTCCTCGGTCGGTCTCCGATCTCAGGGAGCTTGCGCAGCGCCGAGAGCCCCTGCTCGCTCGTGGGATAGGTGTCGTTGTCCAGCCGGTAGGAGTCGAGGGCGAGAGCGAAGATCTCGAGCTGGCTCTTGGCGGCCTCGGTCTTGGCATCACTCACGTGGTGGAAGACCGCGGGTGCAACGACGGCTGCGAGGGTGGCTATGATGGCTATGACGACCAGGAGCTCGATGAGGGTGAAGCCACTGCGGATCGAGCGCCGGATCGAGCGACGGATGGAGTTACGGAGAGAGTTACGATTGCACGACACGCAGCACCTCCTCGATCGTGGTGAGGCCAGCGACTGCCTTCGCCCAGCCATCCGAGCGAAGCGTCGTGCTATACGACCCTGCGGTATTCGATGCTGCATTGCGCTGCACTGTGTCACGCGCTCTCAGGCTCGCAGATCTATCGGCCAGCACACGGAGCTCACTACGTGGCGCACCGCGAGCTATCGCCTCGCGCACTTCGTCGCTCAGGACGACGAGCTCGAAGACGCCCACGCGGCCTCGGTATCCCGTCCCCCGGCACGCGGCGCAGCCGGCTCCGCGCACGAGCTGCTCTCCTCCACCGAGCTCCTCCTCGTCGGAGAGAGCGAGGAGTGAGAGCTCCTCCCGGCTCGGCGTGTAGGCAGTCCGGCAGCCCTCGCACACCCGGCGCACCAGACGCTGAGCGAGCACGGCCTCGAGCGTGGCGGCCACGAGGTAGGCCGGCACGCCGAGGTCCGTAAGCCGAGGGATGGCACCCAGGGCGTCGTTGGTATGGAGAGTGGAGAAGACCAGGTGGCCCGTCATCGCTGCCTGCACGGCGAGGCCCGCCGTCTCCGAGTCGCGCATTTCACCGATCATGAGCACATCGGGATCCTGTCTCAAGATCGACCTCAGAGCGGCAGCGAAAGAGACTCCTGCTTCCCGGTGCACGGGGACCTGCGTAACGCCCGGGAGCTGGTACTCGATCGGGTCTTCCACGGTGATCAGCTTCTCTGCGGCCGCCTCACGTGATCTCAGGGCCGCATAGAGCGTCGTGGTCTTGCCTGAGCCGGTAGGCCCGGTGACGAGAATCATCCCGTGTGGCTTCCTGGCGAGCGACTGCATGGCCGAGAGGGTACCGGCCGACATGCCTAAGTCCTCCAGCCCGACGGGCCGACCACCGCGATCCAGGAGCCGAAGCACCACGCTTTCGCCGTGCATGGTGGGCACGGTCGATACTCGTAGATCGAGCTCCCTGGATTCCAGCCGCACGCGGATGCGGCCGTCCTGCGGTCGCCTGCGCTCAGCGATGTCGAGCTCGGCCAGCAGCTTGATGCGAGAGACGATCGCGTGGTGCAGCGCCGCCGGTGCTTCGGGGGCTGGGACGAGGATCCCATCCAACCGGAATCTGGCCGAGAGCCCTTGTCGGGTGGCCTCGAGGTGGATGTCGCTCGCTCCGGCATCGAAGGCGTCCCGCACCAAAAGATTGACGTAGCGCACTACGGGCGGCTGCGTCGCCAGATCGCGCACGTCGGCGGTGAGCGGGTCGTCCAGGACATCGTCGATACCAGCTCGCTCGAGCTCCACGGTACGCTCGGCCTCAGTCGAGAGGCGCTCGATGAGCCGTTCGACTTCATCTGCCGAGGCGGGCTCCGGGATGACGGCTGATCCGTACGCGATCGCCAGGTCATCGAGCGCTTCGGGTACGAGCGCGTCCGGAGCCACTGCCACTATCAGGGAGCCGTTATCACCCCAGGCAGTAGGGCAGACCCGGTGATGAAAGAGGTACTCGCGCGAGACGCTGACGGCGGGGCGTAAGTCCATGCAGTCGACCTCGTTAGACGGAGACAGCGACCGGCTACATATGTAGGGACGAGCCGCGGCGAATGGCCGTCACTCGGACTGGGGCGGCGCCCAGGTGCGTTGCGTCGTCCGTTTCTCCCACCGGGCCCAGTCGTCTGTTTCGGTGGCTGCATCTGTTTCGGGGCTCTCGCACAGAGCCATCGTGCCGGTCCACCAGTTCGGGAAGGAGACGCACCATGCCGCTCCTAGCCGTCGGTTTTGCCCCCCGCATAGCTCGCCGTATCTCTGCTCGTCGTCCTCGCCGGATCTCCGGCGATTCTCGCCACCAACGCCAGCCACTCCAACGACGAGACACGGCGAGCCCGGCACGCGCACTGTGCCTGATTCCCTTCATTGCGCTCGCGGGACTGCTCCTTCTCTCCCCTCAGAGCGCATTCGCAGCCACGGGCCGCACCGGCGGTTTGCTCGATAACGGAGCGGAATCATCCACGGCGACGGCCCCGACCAGGGGTCGAACCACAGCCACCGCACCAACCTCCGATCCGACCAAACTGACGAAATGGTGCACTGCCCCATCGGGCCAGCGCATCACTGTCTGCAGCTCGTCCGTTACCGCACCGTCGGGCGTCGCCGGCCATTTCAACTTCAAGGTCCTGAACCCGACGACCAACGACGCAGGCTACGAAGTGACGGTCGCCTGCTCCGGAATCGGAGGGACCAGCTGCCAGCCGGACGAGAACGTGATAGTCGTTCTGTCGCAGCCCGATGGCGACACAACCCAGGTGCCGGTCTCATGGACAGTACCGGCGGATTCCTCGGGCATACTCGACCTCACCGTCGTGCTGAGCCCCGTGGGCCCGGGCGCCACCGACACGTTGACCGCCTCGCTCCACGTCACCTCGTACGTGGTACCGACCTACACCGTCTCGGTCACACCCGACGGCAAGGACGCGTACGTGACGCAGCCCGAGACGACGAGCTACCCGTTCAGCGTGGCGAACCTGGGCAACACGAAGGCCACCTACAAACTCACCGCCACCTGCTCCCCGGAGGCCACCAACTGCTCGGCTCCCGACACGGTGACCGTCTTCAAGCGCTCTTCCAGGGATGTCACGGTCAGTTTCTACAGCGGGAGCGCGGGCAGCAAGGGAACGGTCACGCTCAAAGCCACGGCCGACTCCACCGGCGGGCCAGGCACGGTGGGCGGGATCGTGACTAGCGATGAGGGCTTCATCAACATTAAGCCTTACACGCATTCCGTCGCCGTAACACCGGGCGGCCAAGCGATCACCAAAGCGGCCGGATCGAGTGGGACGGCTACCTTCATGGTCACTCTCACTGGCACGGCCCCCTCGGTCAGCTTCAGCCTGCAGGGCACGTGCTCGGCGCCGGTCCAATGCAGCCCAACGCTCGCACCGGTGACCGTGACGAAGACGGCTCCGGCCACCGTCACCTTCTCCTACACTATCAACACCGACCTGCGTGGAGGCGTCGGAGCCATCACTCTACGGGCCTACTCGGTCTACGGTCCCAAGACATACGAGAGCACGGGCTCTTACCAGGTGACGGTGCCGAACACGACGGACAACATCGTCATCACGCTCGCCTCACCAACTACGGCAATAGAGCGGGGAGCCTGCCTCACGGTCTCCGCCGGCGAAGCCGCAGCCTACGAATGCGGCAACCTCCGGGTAGTCCACGGCGTCCCGGCAGTGAGGACCATGGGCAAGGCGAGAGCTCCGACCTTGCTCTACGCGAGCGAGACGGCAGAGCCCAGACCCTCGGTGCGGGCCGATCTGCTGCTCCAGAGCTTCGCCACGACGCCCGACTCCCTGACGGGCGTGCTCGAGGTGGGCAACGCCGGTAGCCAGCAAACGTGCAATCAGCACTGGACGACTTCCGGCTGGACGCCGGGCACGGTGCGGCGAGTGGTGGCAACGTGTACGAGCACCGCTCTCACGACGGGCGCCTACCCCTTCACGCTCGAGATAAAGAGCATCAAGTCTGGCGTTACGACCAGCTACAGCAAGAGCGGGACGTTGATCGTGGTCAACCGCTCTGCGAGCCCCTTCGGGGCTGGATGGTCGATGGCGGGACTGGAGCAGCTGTACTTCCCGGCCGATGCCGATACCCGACTCTGGGTCGCGGGAGACGGGAGTGCGAGGCTCTATAGGCGAGTGGGGACGAGCAACAACTTCTTCGCGGACTCCCTCGATGGGCCCGATAGCCTGACCTACGACCCGGGTACTTTACTGTACACGCGCTGGGCGGCCCATCGTCTCCGAGTGGTGTTCAATAGCGCCGGGCTGGATTCGATGACGATCAACCGGCTGGGTCAGACGACCACGTTCGTCCACGACAGCACCGGGCTGCTCCAGGCGATCACCGTCCCGCCCTCGACCGCGGGCCTCGTCTTCACCTTCAGCTACACGAGCGGCAAGCTCTCGAGCGTCTCCTCCCCCGGTACACCGTCAGGGACTTCCACGCCGCGAGTGACTACGATCTCGCAGTCTTCGGGTCGGGTGAATTCCATCACCGACCCCGACACCTCGGTCGTGAGCTTCGGCTACTCGGGGACGAGCAAGCTCATCACGAGCCGCACGGACCGGCTCGGCCACGCCACGAGCTATGCCTACAACTCGACGTCAGGCACGCTCAGCTCGGCGAGCATAGCGATGCAGTCGCCGACGCCGGGCATCAACACCTACTTTTACCCAGCCGAGGCCGTGGGTCTGAGCGGTGGGGCGGCAACCGACACAAGCTCGGTCTACACAGTGCTCATCGACCCCCGCTTCAACTTCAGCACCATCTGGGTGGACAAGTTCGGCGCTCCGAGGCGGGTCTTGAACTCGGTGAACGGCGTGACGGTGATCGAGCGATCAGATACCAGGTGGCCGCTGCTGGCGACCAAGCTCACCGCTGCAGGCGACGCCAGCACTGGCCATCTGACGACCACGGCCGTCTACGACGGGCACGGCAACATCTCCAAACAGACTGTGATGGCCCCGCTGGGAGATACGGTCGGGGATGCGGTCACGACCTACGCATACGACGAGAAATTCGACTTCGCCACGCGTATTCAGGGACCCACGGGCGAGGTGTGGCGAGCATCGATAGATGACTCGACGGGTAATCGGCTCATGGAGTCGCCCACTGATACAAGCGACCTCCATGCCACGAGCTATCACTACGATGCCACCTGTGGCATGGTGAGCGCCGTCGTGGCTCCCAGCACTCCTGCCGACTCGGTGAGTTACGACCTCCGCTGCAACCCGTCGGGCACCAAGTCTCCCCTGGGCTTCTGGAGCAGGATGAAGACTGACGCGATTGGCCGCGTCGTCGCTGATTCTGCGCCCGACGACATGCGGGACAGCACGGTCTACGACATAATAGGTCGCGTAACGAAGAAGATCACCACGAGTCCCACGAGGAACGGCGTGGGCTCGCAAACTCTGACCGTCGAGTCGCACTACGACAAGTCGGGCCGGCTCACTTCCGTAACTCGAAAGCCATCCAATAGCGGCAGCGGGATCACGAGCCTGACCAACAGCTACCGCTACGACTGGGCGGGCCGCCAGGTGGCCGCCGTCGCACCCGACCTTGCCGTCGATTCCACTGTCTACGACCCGGCTGGAAACGCCACGAAGCTCATAACGCGCGTGGGCGGCGCCTCGCTGCCTATCACCATGCAGTACGATGCGCTGAATAGGCTGCGGAAGCGCTCGGTGCCCGCGCACAACTACAACGCCGAGTGGATCGGCATGAGCAACCCATCTGGCACGCTGCACTGGATGCACAGTTACCCGATGTATCCCACCGACTCCGGCCAGACGGGCTACACCGTGGCTGCCCAGGTGGACACCTTCGCCTATGACTCGGCCGGCCGTATGACGCTGGCCAACAACGGTGACTCCAAGGTCTCGCGCACCTACTACCCCAACGGGCTCATCGAAACCGAGACGCAGAAGCTACGTACGCTGGCCGATACTACGTCGGGCGGCACTTTCAGCGATCACGTCTACACCGTGGCGTACGAGTACGATCTGGCCGGGCGGAACACCAAGCTCATCGTGCCCGGCCAGCTGGCGCCCAGGGTGCAGGTGGACACTCTGGCCGCGGTGCTCATGATCGCCGGCAGCAATCGGGAGGTCAAGGGCGAGATCAACTACAGCTACGATACGGGAATCAACGGTACCGGCTGGCTGCAACAGGTCGACGGGCTGCTGCCCGGTGAAACCTTCCGCTACGCCTACACGCCACGCGGCGAGGTAGGGGCCCTCTTTGCCATGGAGATGCCCGTGCCCGACGGGCCACCGTCGAGGCGAGTCACCGAGACGCGCGGCTATAACTACGACGGCTCGCTCGACACGCACGCCGTAGCCGTGGGGACCGGGGGATCGGCGGGAATGCTCCGCGACGAGACTTTCACATTGGACCCCGTCGGCCGCATACTCGCCAGCTCGGATCAGGCCGCATACGGCCAGGCGATAACGCCCACCGATATCACTTACAAGTACTCGGGGATGGGACACTTGCTCTCGAGCGAGTACCAGACCACGAGCCCTGATAGCATCATACCGCTAGCGGCCAACGAGACGGGAAGCTTTGACGCGATGGGCAACTGGACGTCGAGGAGCAACTCGGCCGCGGGCTTTACTCCCGTGGGCGGAGGAGGCAAGGGTGGTGAGGGCGGCTTTGGCGGTTCACTGGTATCGAGGACCGGCCGCTACAAC
>DATCXG010000155.1:0-2675 GCA_036565945.1 Gemmatimonadaceae bacterium | reverse complement strand
AGCCACGAGGTGGGGCGCCGGGATGGAGACGGGGACGCAGATATGGAGGGGGAGCGGGAGGGGGAGGGAGGCGCGAGCTCGATGTACGCATCGGTGAGCGTGAAGCTGCTGGTCGTGCCGTCCGACCGCAGCCGGCCGCTCACATCGCCTTGCAGGCGCACCGCGAGGTAAGGAAGTGGCGCGGTCACGACGGTGACGCGGCCGCGATTGACCGACAGTGTGGTGGAGTCGTTGCTCCGTACGCCGCGGACGGAGACATAGCCACTGAAGTGCGGCTTGCTCTGGACTCTGTTGATATTCACCACCGGCGATGGCGAGAGCGGATACTGCGCAGCGAGCTGCGACGCGCCGAATGGCAGGGCAACGCCGATTGCGAGGGCGCGGATGGCGGTGTTCCTGCGCTCGCGTGAGACGAAGGTCATGGATGTCGTAGA
Source organism: Gemmatimonadaceae bacterium (assembly GCA_036565945.1). Classification (GTDB taxonomy): domain Bacteria; phylum Gemmatimonadota; class Gemmatimonadetes; order Gemmatimonadales; family Gemmatimonadaceae; genus JADGGM01. Next base: position 2,241 of record DATCXG010000155.1, on the reverse strand, counting down.
TGTGGACGGTTGTGCCGGGTGCATTGTTCCCGGAAAGGAATAATGCCAATGTGTGCGGGTCATGTGCTGCGCACAAGGACGTGTTGTGGCAAGACGGCGTACTTCAGCCACCCATCCATGGGATGGCGCGCTGATTGCACGAGCACTCAGCCAGGATGAGTAGCCTGCGCGCCCGGTGCGGGCTACGTGAACGCGAAACTGGGAGGATACGCCATGCAGGCCCAGGACATGATGACCTCGAGCCCGGCGTGCTGCACGCCGGATGATACCGCGCGTGATGCGGCCCGGCTCATGAAAGAACACAACTGCGGTTGCCTCCCGGTCGTGGAAAGTCGCGACTCGATGCGGCTCGTAGGTGTCGTGACGGATCGCGACCTCACCATGCGCGCGCTCGGCGAGGGGAAGGGTGCGGACACGAAGATCGCCGAGTTGATGTCGCGCGATCCCAGTTGCGTCTCGCCCGACGCCGACGTGCGTGAGGTGCAGCGTGTCATGGCTGAACGGCAGGTTCGTCGCATACCGGTGGTCGATTCATCGGGCGAATGCGTGGGAATGGTCGCACAGGCCGATCTTGCACTCAGCAAGCGGCGCGAGGTCAGCGATCGCGAGATCGCCCTCACGGTGGAGCGAATCTCGGAGCCGTCGCATTCGCCGCGGCGGGAGACGGATGTAGGTCTGCATCCCACGGCTTAGTGCTGCATCCGTTGGCGTAGTGCTGCATCAGTTCGCTTAGTGCCGCACCCGCCGGCTTAGCACTCCATTCGCCGGGAGCGTGGCACCACCAATGCGGCGTCTGGCGCCTTGCGTGCCGTTCCGGTTGGAACTATATTACCATACATGTTCCACCCGGAATAAACCCGCGAGGTAGGTCATGTCGCCATCTTCAGCTGCCGTACGACGCCGCGATACGCCATCCGCGGCCACCGCCACCATGGCACCGGACGTCGACGCGCTTGCCGCGGTCATTCCCGGGGCGGCCACCGCGCTGCGCGCCTTCTTCCGCATTGCCGAAGCGTGGCGCCTCGCCGCGGACGATCAGCGCACTCTGCTGGGCCGACCCGCGAAGACCACGTTCTATCGCTGGCGTAAGGGTGAGACGGGCGGAGTCTCGCTCGACACCATGGAGCGCCTCTCGCACATCCTTGCCATCTACGCGTCGTTGCATTCTATCTACGTCGACCACGATCGCGCCGATCTCTGGGTGCGACGCCCCAATGATGCGGCGCTCTTCGGCGGTCGTACGCCGGTGGAGCGGTTGCTTCTCGGACGGGTAGCCGATCTCTACGAGGTACGCCGCTATCTCGAGGCCGCGGCGGAGCCCGCGCTCTGACGCCTCCACCTCCCGAACGACGCGCGCGCCATTCGCTCGTTCGCGCGGTTCGGGCCCCCATCAGCACGACGCGCGTGACCTGGTCGCCCGCGGTGCGAATCGTCTCGGCGCGTCACACGCCCGCGGCTGCGTTCGAGCGCATCGCTGATCGGGAAGAGGCCGCCGAGTTACTCCAGATCATCGCCGCTGGCCGACCGGCGCGATTCGATCCGGCTGACGTGACCGTGGGTGATGGTGCGGGTTGGATCGTCGCGGCTTTCCTGCGTGGCGGGGCGGCTCGCTTCAACGACGAAACCTTCGGCGCCTTCTACGCGGCGCGTGAGGAAGCCACGGCGGTGATGGAAACCCAGTTCCACTACGCCCGCTTCCTGCGTGACGCACGCGAAGGCTATGTGCTGCTCGGTGCTCGGGTCTTGCTGGCGGATGTCGACGCACGGCCCGTGGACATCCGAGCTCGCTCGGACGAGTTGAGCGAGATCTACGATCCTGAGCCGGCTCACTATTCCGCCGCGCAGCGTTGGGCCGCGGAGCAGCGGCGAGAGGGCGCTGACGGTATCGTGTATGACAGCGTGCGTCGGAGCGGCGGGGAGTGTGTTGCCATCTTCCGTCCCCGGCTCATCACCAGTTGCCGCGTCGGCGACCAACTGGCATACGAGTGGGGAGGCGAGGCGTTCGTCGCCACTTACACGCTATCGCGGCGCGAGCTGGAGTAGCGCCGCACGGGCCTGGAGTCCGGGTATGAGAGCATTGATGGCGTCGCCCTGTGAACCTGTGAGCCACGAGGACCACCATCCGGAACCTACTTGCACATACCGGAACGCAGTAGCAGTTTCGTCACCCCGATGCCTGCCGCCTCTCCGGATGGTGCGGAGTGCGGACGGCTTACCAGAGCTCGCAACGCTCGCGAGCCG
>DATCXG010000154.1:0-4448 GCA_036565945.1 Gemmatimonadaceae bacterium | reverse complement strand
TTCCCTCGCGCAAGCGTTTCGAGATGGTGGGGACACTGCCGCGCGCGAGGACATGGCGCTGTGCTCGCTGTTCGGTGGGCTTTCTCTCGCCAACGCGAAGCTCGGCGCCGTGCACGGCTTCGCCGCGCCGCTCGGGGGGATGTTCCCCATCCCGCATGGCGCTGTCTGTGCGCGTCTCATTCCCGCAGTGGTAGATGTCAACGTGCGCGCGCTCCAGGCACGCGCGCCCGCCTCGCCAGCGCTCGCGCGCTACGATGAAGTAGCGCGGACGCTCACGGGGAGAGTGGACGCGCGCGCCGAGGATGGAGCGGCCTGGCTGCGCTCGCTCGTGGACGAGCTGGAGATCCCGATGCTCTCGGCGTACGGAGTGGTGGCGGGGGACATCGCTCGCGTGGTGGAGAAGGCGAGAAAGGCGAGCAGCATGCAGGGGAATCCGATCGAGCTGACGGAGGAGGAGCTGGGGGAGGTGTTGGGGAGCGTGGTGTAGGATTTCGTGGTGACCTACTCGAACCAGGCTGACGATCCAGGCGATCCGTACGACCTCGGTCGCTTCGTGGCCGCCCAGGAAGCCGACTATGCGCGCGCTCTCTCGGAGATCAGGAGGGGCCGCAAGCAGTCGCACTGGATGTGGTACATCTTCCCACAGCTCGCCGGACTGGGACAGAGCTCGATGTCGCGCCGCTATTCGATAAGGAGCATCGAGGAGGCGCGTGCGTACCTCGAGCATCCCGTCCTGGGGCCGCGGCTGGTGGAGTGCATGCAGGCCGTGGTCGCCGTGGACGGGCGGTCCGCGCGCGAGATCTTCGGATCTCCCGACGACGTCAAGCTGCGATCTTGTGCGACGCTCTTCGCGTGTGCGGCGCCGGCGAGTCGGGTATTCCGCGGCTTGCTCGACAAGTACTTCGAGGGCATCCCCGATCGGAGAACGCTCGACCTGTTGGGCATCGAGTCGCTGGCCGGGTAGAGCCGTGCCGGCGGCCGTGGTGCGTCGGCGAACGGCGGCTTCCCGGCCTGTGATCAATGGTGGGATCCTGGATGCTTCAACGTTCGAGTCCACCGTCGCCGTATATTGTATCCGGCCCGTGGCGAGACAACCAATCCTCGAAGATGAGCCTATGAACCACACCAGACGACGCACCCAGGGTAGCTCCGTCACCGTCAGCGCCCTCGTGCTGGCTCTGCTCTGCTCCGCCACCGCGCAGGCACAGTTCCGCCAGGAGCCGGGCAGGTCGATCGGCGAAGTCACTACGCACGGGAACCTGATCGTCATGACGTTGAACGAAGACGCGCTGGGAAAGGCCAACTTCTTCGACCTCGACCATCGTACGCTGCGCTTCACGCCGAGCGGGTCCGGGTACCGGGTGGAAAACCTCCCGCTGCGATGGGATGCGGAGCTCGGAACCGAGATGCCGGGCAGTGAGGTGACGCTCGAGAACTTTGCATTTCCATTCTCCGGAAAGAGCTGGCGTTCGTTCTCCGTGGGAGTCACCGGGTCGATGACCTTCGGTGATCCGCCAGGCGACTCCCGTCGCGTCGTCGCGCAGAGCATCGGCGACAGCCGCAACCGGGGCGGCGGCCTGGCAGTGGACCGCTTCGCCCTGCTGCAGGAAGCGGCACCAGAGCTGATCAACACGGTGCCGGCGATCAGCGTGTTCTTCAAGCCGCGCATGTACGGCAAGCGCTACCTCAAGGAGCTCGCCGACCGCGTGACGGTCAGCTGGAGCCTGACCGAACCCGTGGGCGGCATCCAGGACATGAACTGGACGCCGACGGTGAACCGCTTCCAGGCGGTACTGTGGAAGGACGGGAGGATCGACCTGTCGTACGACGATGTGCACGCACAGGATGCCATCGTAGGCATCTATCCGCTGGTGACGGCTGGCAAGGAGAGGAAGCTCGCCAGCATCACGGCGGAGTCGAATGCCGATCTGGCTCCCAATCTCGATATCACGAGTGTGAAGCTGACGGTGGTGGATGGTCTATTCCTGAAGACGACCATCGGCACGCGCGGACCATTGCTGCCGGAGAGCGATTCGGGGGTCGTCGGGATCAGCTATCGCGTCTGCCTGAGCACTACGAAACCGGTTGGGACTTGCTCGGCTGACGCGAACGCCGGCGCCGTGTGGACGATCCTCGGCACGCGCACGCGCGGGGCGCGTGGAGCTCCGCGCACGTCTCGCTATGTCGCGTTCGGAACCGGCGTGCAGCAGGCGGTAATGGTAGACGGAAACAGCATCTCGGTGCAGGGAACGCTGCCGGCAGAGTACCGCGATGCCAAGCAGCTCTTCGTCTCCGCCGCCGTACAGAGCCCCGGGATCCCGACCGCGCTCGCCGGTCAGGGCCCGCCGGTAGCGGTCGACAGAGGTGCACCGGCGACCGTCGACCAGACAGCGCCGCAGCAGGTGCGGCTCGCCGGCCTGGTCAGCCCCGCACTCGATCTCTCGTCCGTGAAGAAGCAGGATGGCCCGTTCCCCGTGGCGTACGAGAGCTTTCACTACGTGCGGTCACCCAGATCGATGGATCTCACCTGCACCGTCATCAACGCACTGGGCGACAAGTTCGACATGCTCGCGTACTACTCCGACTTCCGCATCGACAACCCGGAGGCCGGCACGCCCAGCACAGGTCCGCTCGGCGGCGGCCCCGATGGTGGTGCGGTCACTGGAATCGGCGCCGAGCAGAGAAATCTCTCGAGCTACTGCACCGAGGGGCGCTTCCAGTGGCAGTTCGTCCAGCCGGTGTACGTCGGTGCCAATCAGATGTCGGAATATCCGCCGGACGGGATAACGGAGACCAACCGTCACAACATCGTCACGTATACGCACCAACTGGCCCAGCGTACCACCAACGGGAAGATCCCGCCCTACGACTACGCGATCACCCAGATTGCACACGAGATGGGCCACCGCTGGTCGGCGTTCGTGTCCGCCAAGGTGAACGGCGAGACGATCGTGCTGGGTCCCACCCACTGGGATAGAGGGCTGCAGGCGCCGGTCCCGTTCCCCTATCAGCGGCCGGTCGAGGCTTCGGCGATGGGAGGCGGGGTCTGGCAGGACAATCTCGATGGCACCTTCACGCAGCTCGATGACAACTACTACGTGCCCGCGACCGGATGGTCGTACCTCGATCTCTACCTCATGGGTCTCATCGCGCCGAGCGAGGTGCCGGATTTCTTCATCCTCCGGAACCTGAAGCCGGCGGGCGAGGACTCGAACGAGAACCCGATCTTCAGGGCGGACAGAACGAAGATCACGATCCAGGACGTGATCGCGGCCGAAGGGCCGCGGCTACCCGACGTGGATCACTCGCAGAGGGACTTCAACACGGGGATGGTTCTCGTGGTGGAGCACGGCAAGACGCCGAGCAAGGAGCTGATCGAGAAGGCGGACGGAATACGCCTCAGGTGGATGGATTACTGGGAGACGACCACGGGTCATCGGTCGAGTATGACGACGAACGTGCGGTGAGTGGCATCGAGCCGGCTCTCTCCCGCGCGCAAGCACCATATGAGCGAGGTTGATGTGCGCGTAATCGAAGCTGTGGATGTGCACCGCGTCCTGGAGTTTCCGATACTGATCGAGGCGCTGCGTGCCGCGTTCGGCGCTCGGGCGGGCGCGCCTCCGCGCCTGATGTATCGTCTGGACGAAGGCCAGTCGCACGATATCTTCGCGCTTCTCCCGGCGTGGACCGACGACGTGGTGGGCGTCAAGGCGTTCACCTACCTCCCCGGCAATGCCGCCAAAGGCCGCGACATCCTGTACTCCAAGATCCTCCTCTTCGACCGGAAGACCGGTGAGCCGCTGGATCTGGTCGATGGAACGTCCGTCACCTTCTGGCGGACGGCGGCGGTCACCGCGGTCGCGGCGGACTACCTGGCTCGCCGGGACGCGTCGCGACTGCTCGTGTGCGGGACCGGCAATCTGGCGCCGTACCTGGCGCTGGCCCACGCCGCTGTCCGGCCGATTCGCGAGATCGGGATCTGGGGGCGGAGTCGGGAGAAGGCCGCGCGCGTCGTCGAGGAGTTGCGCCGCCGCCGCGCCGATCTCGACATCCGGGTGGTGGAGGACCTCGAAGCGGCGACACGGCAGGCGGACGTGATCAGCTGCGCCACGGCCTCGCGCGTTCCGCTCATCCTTGGCGAGTGGGTGCGACCCGGTACGCACGCGAGCTTCATCGGCAATCACGAGCGCGATGCGCGGGAGTGCGATACGGAGCTGGTGGTGAAGTCGCGTGTCTACATGGACAGCCGCGCCAACGTGCTCAACGAAGCTGGAGAGATTCTCATTCCGATCAGCGAAGGGCGGCTGCGCGAGGCGGACGTCGTGGGCGAGCTCAGTGAGCTGTGCTCGGGCGCGGTTGCAGGCCGCACGCGCGATGAAGAGATCACGCTCTTCAAATCGGTCGGAACCGCGCTGGCCGACTTGGCGGCCGCGCGGCTCGTGGCGCAG
>DATCXG010000150.1:0-10644 GCA_036565945.1 Gemmatimonadaceae bacterium | reverse complement strand
GGCGCGCGAAGCCCAACATCTCCTCGGCGGCCTGCCCCAGAGGTACGATCTCCTTGTACTCGAGCACGAGCCGGAGCAGCCGGTGACTCCACTCGAGCGCTGGCCCCGGGAGCTCCAGAAGCCGCAGGAGATGCCCCGTGGGCGCAGGATCCACGATGACAGTAGCGAACTGTCCGGTTGCCAGAGTCTCGCCCAGGACTGCGAGCGCATAGAGCTCGTCTATGCCGGGCGGCGCGAGCGCGAGCAGGTCGCGCGCTACGAGGCGGTCGTGCGCGGCGTCGAGCGTGCCGCGCAGCAGGGCATCGAAGAGCGCGTCGACGCGCGCGCGATAGCGCTCACGGAAACGTGCGAAGGCCGCCGAAGCGTCGAGTTGCTGCGCGAAGAGCCCCGGGGCTCCAGCCACCGGCACTACATCCTCCGCCACCGGCTGCGCGAGCGCATCGGCTACCGACGGCGCGGGGTCGGTCGATACCACGAGCGTCGGGTGCTCCGGTGAAGCCAGCGCGACACCGAGCGCGCACGCCACGGATGTCTTCCCCACGCCTCCCTTACCGCCGACTATCGTCAGTGCCCGGATGGCGGGAAGATTGAATGGCGCGCCCTCCACTCCCGCGCGCCAGCTCTCACGCAATCCGGAGCTCCCACGCAATCGGGGATTCTCCCGCGCGCGTGATCCCGAGCCAACGACCCCATTGCCTGGCGTTCGGCGTGCTTCGCGCGGGGCTGGAGGATTGCAGCCCGCGCTCAGGGCTTCGCCCCATCGATCGATTCCCGGGATCCCGAGCGGCGCCGAGTGGAGGAGCGGAACGTGGTAGCGAGCGGCACCGGGTGCGATGCGAGAGAGCTCTACGAGCGCCGCTGCCACCTCTGCATCGAGATCTCGCGCGGGGAGATCGGGGAGCGCGTTCACAACGATCGCCCGTGGTGCGAGTCCGAGACCCGCCAGTGCGCAGGCGTAGCGGGCGGTCTCCTCCACCACGAGCGCCTCCGCTCGCGCCACCAGGACTACCGCGAACCGGTCCGGATCGACCAACGCCGCACGCAGTGCATCGAGTCGCTCCCGCATGAGATCGAGGAATCTATCGGCTGTGTCGGAGCGATAGCGGTGCGTGAGTGCACGCACCATGAAGCGATGCTTCTCCTGCATCGTGTCGAGAAGTGCCAGAAGAGCCAGGAAGGAGTCGGGCAGCGCCAGGAGCCGCAGTGTATGCCCCGTGGGCGCCGTGTCGAGAATCATCCGCTCCCAGCCCTCCTCCTCGAGGTCGAGAAGAGTGAGCAGCGCCATGGTCTCATCGAGCCCGGGGAGTGCCGCATCCACGAGCGAGACAATGTCATCGCGGCCCAGATAGGTTCCGCGATCGACGATGGTGACCAGCACGTCGCGCCACCGAGATAGGAAGCCATCGCGCGCGGCGACGGGATCGAGCTGCATCGCGGCGAGCCCCGCTCGATCCGCCACGCACGCCGGCGATCCATTCAGAGCAACGCCGAGCGCATCGCCCAACGAGCGGGCCGGATCAGTGGAGAGGATGAGGGTCCTCGCACCACCCGTGGAGCGCGCCGCCGCGCGCGTGGCCAGTGCCGCCGCACAGGTGGTCTTCCCCACACCCCCTTTGCCGCAGACCAGCACCCGCGACGGGAGGATGTCGAGCAACGCATCGAGCGCGCTCACTCGAGCGCGCCCCGCACCCCATCCTCGCCAGCATCATCCTCCGGCGCAGCCGCCGCCTCCTCACCACCCTCGCGCGCGTCTCTCGCGACCCGTACCGGCCCCGGTCCCGCCTGCAGTCCGAATTGCTCTCGCCAGTGGCGCACCTCGCGCAGCCTTTTCATCAGAACTGCCTCGCGCTCCACGTACTCGGCATCATCTATGTCCCCGAGCTCGAGCAGCAACTGCAGCTCCATCAAGTCCTGCTTGATACTCGTGTCGTCCACGAGCTCCTCCTCCACCACGCGCTGCACCTTCCCCAGCGACCAGCGGATTCCAGCCACTGGCCCAGCTATGGGAAAGAAGAGCAGTTTGGTGAGAAGAGACATGACTACAGGGGGCAGGGTTCAGGGTTCAGGAGGTAAGGGAACTGAAAGGGTTCAGGACCCGCCTCGCTGTTGAGAGCTCCACCCCGAGGTGGTTCCTGCCCCCTGAACCCTGAACCCTGCCCCCCGTAGTTCATTCCGCCCGCTCCAGTTTCAGCTTGATGTTCACGAAGTTGTACGGGGGCCATGGGCCGGTGTATTTGAAGGTGAGCAGGTCCTCATACTTGCGCGAGATCTCGCGCACCTTCTCGTCGAACACGTGCTCGCGATCGCGCTCGACCAGGAAGGCAGCGTTCATGATCATCCGGTCGCCGATGGGCTTGTTGCTGCGACTCGCGACGGCAACTTCCTTGAGCGCCTCGTGGATGTCGCTCACGAAGTTGTTCCCGGTGTCCTCGAGCGCGCCCTCCACCAGCCGACCGAGCTGCATCCGCGCGAAGTAGGTGGAGCTCTGCGCATTGCGGTCGATCTCGTCCTTCAGTCGACGGATCTCGTCGCTATCGCGTTCCAGCGACGCGATGACGCGCTCCCGGTCCCAGAGCACCTTCAACCCAAACTCGATCTTGTCGCGCATCTTATCGAGCACTTCGCTGAACGCCTGATAGGTGGAGCGCAGCAGTTCACACACGTCCTCCTCGGAACGGAAAACGGTGCCGAACGACATCGGGATGACAGTCCATTCGCGCATGACTGTTTCGTTCACGAACTCGTGCGCCAGCACGTTCTCGCGCGTGGGGTCGTAGATGACGATGGGCGTATCACTCACCACGGCGGCGAGGTCGCGATAATGCACCGTGTAGACGCGGTTGGCCCGCTCGCCAATCCCGATCGTGCCAAAGTCGCGTGGCTTTTCCTGGCGGGTGATGCAATAGACGTACTTGCCGTCCTCGACCATTCCGGAGAGCTGTCCGCTCTCCACTCCGGTTGCCTCACTCATGACATCCTCATCAATGAGAATCACTGGCACGTGTGCCCGACAACATCATCGCCCCAGCCACAGGGCAAAGGCCACCCAGACCAATATCGCGCAGCCGATACCCGCCTTCACAGCCACCGCCACTATTCGCCCCAACAGGGCGCCGGTTGCCACGCGCGTCGCCGCGCTGACTCCCCTGCTGTGCGTCAGCTCAGCCAGCAGAGCCCCCGCGAACGCACCAACGAAAGCACCGATGAGCGAGCCTAGAAGCGGTATCGGCACACCCATCACGGCGCCCACGATGGAACCGATTATGGCACCCCACCCCGCGCGGCGCGAGCCACCGTACCGGCGAGCATACTGACCGGCCAGCAGAAACTCCAGAACCTCTCCCACGGCCGCAAGACCGGCCGCTACAACTACCGTCCAGGTACCTATGGCACCGGCCGGCACCATGTAGCTGTATGCGAGTACAGCACCCACCATGACCCACAGCCCCGGCAAGCCAAACGGGATCAGGATGAGACCCGCAACGAGGGCCAGCCCCAGGAAGAGCGGTGCCATTCAGCCTAGCTCGACGAGCGCCTGCTGCACGACGCCGGCCACATCGGCCACCCCCGCTCCGGTGAGCCTCGAGAGATCGTCGAGAGGTGTGTGGATGCGCGCCACAGTCCTCCAACTTCCTCTGCTCAGTGTCACGACATTCCATCCCTCGTCGGCCAGCGCCACGCCATCGACGAGCAATCCAGGTGGCAGTGGCCCACTTGCCGCCTCGAGTCCCGCCCCTCGCGCCACCCGGAGCAGGAGGTCCGCCAGATGTCCCGGGCGGCGGGCCACGTGGATGATTCGCAGCTTGCCAGTATCGTCAACTCCATCGATGTTGATCGCGGTAGCCGCCGCCTGCCCTCGCACCCACGCCCGCGAGCCGGCGAGCCCCAATTCCTCGGCGCTGGTGAGAAGCACCCCCAGCGAACATTCTCGCGGAAGCCGCTCCGCCGCCAGCAGCACTGTCGCCACCCCCGAAGCATCATCCAGCGCGCCGGGCGAGCGTGCTCGCACCACACTCGCAACCACAGGCAGCCCCGCCACCACGCCCGCAACCGACAGCACGGGCCAGACCCACGCAAGCGGCGCACCCGCACTCTGGAGTCCGCTCACCAACATAGCCGCGAGCCACAGTGCCAGCGAGGCAGTGATGCCCATGGCTCGCACGACAATCGGCACGGGCTGGCTCTTGGAATCCAGGTGCGCCACGAGCCACACGCGGGGCTCGCCGCGCCGAGCGACGAGGTTCGTGGCACGCTCGCGCAACCAGGGGAGCGCCAGCACTCCATGCCTCGCGAGCCACCACACCAGAGCCATCAGCAGTAGGCCCCCGACCACCAGGCACGCGAGTGCCGCCACGGCATGTCCACGCCAGCCCAGGTGTCCCGCCAATCCCAGCATCACGATCGACGCCAGGCCGCACAGCGGTGTGGCCAACCGGCCGGGGGCGGCTGAATACTCGAAGGGCTCCTCGCTTACGGCGAAGCCGATCCCGCGCAGAATGCCAGCACAGTACTCTCGCACATCTCGCTCGGCACGCGATCCGGCCGGCCGCGGCGCGAGAGCCAGGTTCTCCAGGTGACCGCGGGCAGCACTCAACGCGCCACTATGCCGCGCGCGCGATGTCGGCCGCACTCAATAGCTGCGCCACATGCTCGCGCTCCTTCGCTCGCAGCGCCAGCAGTGGAGCCCGGGTCGGTCCGCCCCGCAGCCCGGCCAGGTCCATGGCCGCCTTCACGCCGGCCACGCCGAGCGTGCCTACGATCTCCTTGTTGAGACCCTGCAACTGAGTCTGGGCCCGTCCGGCACGCGCCATGTCGCCGTCTGCGAACGCCGAGTAGACCTCCAGTGCCAGCGGGCCGGCAAATAGCGACACCGCGAGGACGGCCCCCCTGGCACCCATCTCGAGCGCCGCGTAGAGCGCACCAGCGTGTCCCGTGAGCACGGTGAAGTGTTCACTCTGAGCTCCCACGTACCCGCGGAGGTGCTCGACATCGCCAGCGCTGTCCTTCATTCCCGCGATGTTACCATGCTTCGACAGCTCATGCACCAGGTCCGGCTCGAACGTGATGTGAGTGTACTTCGGCATGTTGTACAGGAGCACCGGCACCGGACTCTCGTCGGCCACGCGGCAGAAGTGCGTCGCCAACGCATCGGGTGTCATCGCCGGTCCGAAGTAGTGCGGCGGCACCACGAGCACCGCATCCGCGCCCCGCTCCGCGGCGGCGCGCGTCCTGGCGATGGTCGCGCGCGTGGACTCCGCTCCCGTGCCAACCAGCAGGATGCGATCGTCCGGCACAACCGTACGCGCCCATTCCACCAGTTGGAGTCTCTCGCCCTCATCCAGAAGCGCAGCCTCGCCCGTGGATCCAGCCACGAGGACCCCCGAGAGCCCCACCGCCATGTGCGAGCGCAGGTTCGCCTTGAATGCCACGGGCGCCAGCTCCCCCGTCTCTGGATCGAACGGCGTCACTACCGGCCCGATGATGCCCTGGAGTTGAATCTTCATCTGCGGTACGACCTCCTTATGGATACGGGGTTCAGGGGGCAGGAACTACCTCGGGGTTGAGATCTCCGCACCAGGAGCCGTTAACTGCCCCCTGTCAGTCCCCTTCCCTCCTGAACCCTGAACCCTGCCCCCTGTCGTTCAATACCCAGCCTCTCTGTCCACCACGTTCAACATCTCTCGCCCCTCTACGTACCGGTGCCAGTTATCGATGAACAAGGCCGACTCGCGCTCCCAGAAGCCGCGGGGGGAGACGGCCGAAACATGCGGGGTAAGCAGAACGGACGATAGACCCCACAGAGGACTGTCTGCCGGTAGCGGTTCCTCGTGGAAAACGTCGAGCACAGCGCCGCGAAGGCGACCACGAGCGATGCGGTCGGCGAGCGCCTGTTCGTCGACCAACGAGCCGCGCGCCACGTTCACCACAATCGCGTCCTCAGGCAGCCTGTCGAGAACGGACGCTGAAACAATGGTCTCCGTCTGCGCTGTGCCGGGCGCGCTGACCACCAGTACATCCGTGCTGGGGAGGAACTCCTCCCACTCGCCAGGGCCAACAACGATGTCGAAGCCCTCTGGTGCGCCCAGCTCGGGGCGACGGCGCACGCCCGTGCAGTGGGAGCCGAGTAGCGAGAGTCGCTGCGCGATCGCCGCGCCGATGCCGCCCGCGCCCAGCACCAGCACGTGGCAATCACGCAGCTCGCGGATCGTGCTTCCGCGCCCCACGAATGCCTCCTTGTCCCAGGAGCGCGCCCGCTGAAGCTCGCGCGCCGCGTCGAAGGAGCGCAGCAGGAAGATGATCCCTCCCAGCGCGTACTCGGCCATCGGGACCGCGTGGACTCCGGCGGAATTCGTCAGAATCACGGAGCTCGCCAGCATCTCGGGAAACAGCAGCCTGCCCACGCCGGCCGATGCCGAATGCACCCAGCGCAGACCCTGCGCGACGGTGAAGAGCGTAGGCGAGATGCCGAATCCGAAGTAAGCTTCCGCCCCACGGACCGCCCGCAGGACCTCGTCGCTCGGCGCGGAGCCCCCATCGCCATCGGAAACCGTTGGGGCCTCGACGAAGCATACTTCCCAGCCCGCTGGAGCGGCCGCGCGAATGCGCTCGGCCACATCCACGCTCAGCGACCAGGCATTCGCCCGGGCACGGAGGTCTACCACCAGTCGGCGCACTATCTGCACCGACCCACGTCGGTCGCCGCTGTTGCGCCGGCTGTCGGGCTGCCTAGGGGTTGTTCAGATCGCGAACATCGCCCGCCGACGTGTCCGGCGATTCCTCGTCCAGCGCAATGCTCCGCGACGTGTCTTCCAGATACGATGCCGTGGCCTCGTCCGGAGCCGTGGGAGTGAAGAAGCTTCGGAATACAGTGCCACCGCAGCGATCGCACACCACGTCGTCGGGCGCCTGATCCGGAAAGTATCTCTCCCGACCGCACGTCAGGCATACCAGCGTGAGCAGTCCTTCGGGCCCTCGGTCGTTCGGCATACGCAGCTCGCATGAGATGATACAGGCAGGTCATGCAAGTCCCATGCGCTCCTTGACCTCGCCCAGCGTCTCACGCGCGATCGTGCGGCAGTGCGCTGCGCCCGATTCGAGCACTTCCCTCACGCGCTCTGGCCGCTCGCGCAACTCCGCAGCACGTTCGCGGATCGGATCCAGCTGCCGCATCATCGACTCGAACAGGGCCCGCTTGCAGTCGATGCATCCCCAGCCCGCGGTACGGCACTGCACCGCCACATGCTCCACCATCGCGGGATCGCTGAACGCCTCGTGGAGATGATAGATGTTGCACACCTCCGGCGTCCCCGGGTCGGCGCGCCGTACGCGCGCGGGGTCCGTGACCGCGGGCCGCAGCTTCTCCCACACAGAGTCCGGCTCCTCGAGAAGCCCCACTGTATTCCCCAGAGACTTGGACATCTTCGCGCGACCATCCAGCCCCATGATGCGGCGCGCGGTGCTGAGGAGAGGCTGCGGCTCGGGGAAGTAATCCACGCCGAACTTCGTGTTCCACCGCCGCGCGATCTCGCGAGAGAGCTCGAGGTGCTGAAGTTGGTCTTCTCCAACCGGCACCATCTGGGCCCGGTACAGCAGTATGTCGGCCGCCTGCAGCACGGGATAGTTGAGCAGTCCGGCCAGCACGCTCTCCTGGCGCGATGACTTGTCCTTGAACTGAGTCTGGCGCTCCAGTTCGCCCAGCGGCGTGACCGTGTTGAAGATCCAGGCCAGCTCGGTGTGCTCCGGCACCATTGACTGGACAAACAGCGTACATTTGTCGGGGTCGAGCCCCGCGGCGAGCAGCGATATTGCCATCTCCGACGTACGACGGCGGAGATCTACGGGCTCGTAGTTGCCGGTGATCGCGTGGTAGTCCACGATGCAGTAGATGCACTCGTAGCGATCCTGCAACTGCACCCAATTCTGCACCGCCCCCAGGTAGTTACCTATATGAAGCTCGCCCGAGGGCTGGATTCCACTGAATATTCTGGACATCAGAGCAAACTATGAGCGCATGGAGAGCCGTGCAAGCATACACACCTCAGTCGCACGCCGGTGATGACCGCGCGGCATCGGCGTTGCCGCACATGATTGCGGCCGCCGAGGCGGCAGCCGCACTGATCGCGGCCCGCTCCAATCATCGTACTGGCCTGGAGTGGCGCACCAAGGCGCACGCGGATTTCGTGAGTGACGTCGACACGGACTCCGAGCGCCTGATCCGCGATATGCTGCTGCAACGCGTGCCAGGTGCCAGCGTGATAGGAGAGGAGTTCTCTCCCGAGATGGCGCCGGGAGCCGGGGCCGTCTTCATCGTGGACCCCCTCGACGGCACTACCAACTTCCTGCACGGCTACCCCGAGTACGCGGTCTCCATCGGGCTCGTACTGGATGGCGTACTGTCCGCTGGCGTCGTGCATAACGCCGCCGTGGGCGGGCGCTTCACCGCCCTGCTCGGCCGCGGCGCCCAGCGGGATGGCACCCCGATCTCCGTGTCACCGATCACCGACCCGGCGAAAGCGCTCATCGGCACCGGCTTCCCCTTCAGAAGCTTCGGCCGCGTGGAAACCTACCTGCGTCAGTTCGAAGCGGTGAGCCGTGGTACATCCGGTCTCCGCCGCGCCGGCTCCGCCGCCCTCGACCTGTGCGACGTGGCGTGCGGTCGCTTCGATGGCTTCTGGGAGCTCGAGCTCCAGCCCTGGGACTTCGCCGCCGGCGTCCTCATAGTGCGCGAGGCTGGTGGAGTAGTGACCACGACGGCTGGAGGCGACGTGCCCTTCGCCCCATCCTCCATCCTTGCCGGCAGCCCAGCCACCCACGAGTGGTTGCTCGAGACTCTGCGCTCGGCCGCGCCAGAACCGTGAACCCATAGCCCCGAATCCTGATGAAGCTGATCGAGTGTGTCCCGAACTTCAGCGAAGGCCGTAGAACCGAGGTGGTTCAGGAGATCCGCGATGCCATCGCGCGTGTGCAGGGCGTTACCGTACTCGATGTCTCGTCCGACGAGTCGCACAATCGCTCCGTGATCACCTTCGTGGTGCCCGTCGAGTACGCGGTCGATGCTGCCTTCGCCGGAATCCGGGTGGCTCGTGATACCATCGACCTCACGAGGCACGAGGGCGAACATCCCCGCATGGGCGCGGCCGACGTGGTGCCGTTCGTGCCACTGGAGGGCACCACCATGGAGGAGTGCGTGGAGCTCGCGCGCCGCCTGGGTGAGCGAGTCGGCTCGGAGCTCGAGATCCCGGTATACCTCTATGAGCGCGCCGCCACACGGCCGACCAGAGAGAACCTGGCGGATGTGCGGCGGGGCGAGTTCGAGGGCATCCGCGAGGACATCATCAGCAACCCCGACCGCCAACCCGACTTCGGCCCCAACCGCGTGCATCCAACCGCCGGCGCGATCGCGATCGGCGCGCGTCCTTTTCTCGTCGCGTACAACGTGTACCTCGGCGATGCTTCACGCCTTGGAATCGCGAAGAGTGTTGCCAGGGCGGTTCGCGGCTCTTCCGGGGGCCTTCGCCACGTCAAGGCGCTCGGCCTTGCGGTGGAGGGGCAAGCCCAGGTGTCGATGAACCTCGTGGACATCGACAAGACTCCCGTGTACCGTGCTTATGACATGGTGAAGATGGAGGCCGCGGCGAGCGGCGCTTCAACCACGTGGAGCGAGATCGTGGGTCTTATCCCCGAGCAGGCGCTCTTCGACGCGGCAGCGCGACATCTGCAACTCGCCAACTTCAGCCCCGACCAGGTCCTCGAGCGGCGGGTTCGCGCCACTGAGAGCCGTGGCCCCAGCGTCGACGCCTTCGTTGACTCCGTTGCGTCAGCCTCGCCCACGCCCGGTGGCGGCAGTGTTGCCGCGCACACCGGGGCTCTCGCGGCCGCGCTGGTGCAGATGGTTGCGGGGCTCACGCTGGGCCGCAAGAAATACGCGGACGTGGAGGAGGAGATTCAGGACGTGAGCCGCCGGGCGGCGGAGCAGCGCCAGCGCCTCTCCGAGCTGGTGGAGCTGGATGCGCAGTCCTACGCCTCGGTAGCCACTGCTTACAAGCTTCCCAGGGAGACCGACGAGCAGAAGACGCAGCGCGACGCAGCGATAACGGCTGCTCTGATCGGGGCGAGCGAGGTACCGCTGGAGACCGCCCGTGCCGCGGCGGACGTCGCTGCGATGGCCGAGACGGTGGCGACCAGCGGCAACGTCAACGCGGTTTCCGACGCTGGCGTCGCGGCGCTCCTGGCCGAAGCCGCCTGCCGCGGCGCGGCCTACAACGTACGCATCAATGTCGCCGGTCTGAGTGACCCAGCGGCCGGACGCGCCCTGGCGCAGGCGGCGAGAGAGTTCGTGCGCGCGGCCAGCGAGAGCGCGCGGAAGGCGACGGCGGAGGTAGAGAAGAAGCTCTGAGGTGTTCGGCGCCAACAGTCGCCGACGCGAGGCCCGAACCGTACTGCAACGCCCTGGCGGCGCGCGATATCAGGAGCGCGCTGGCAGGCGCGTCAGAACGCGAGGGCCGTCTTCCGTTATGGCTACGGTGTGCTCGAAGTGCGCCGATCGCTCTCCGTCCGACGTGACGATCGTCCAGCGATCCGGCATGGTGCGTGTCTTCGACGTGCCGGCGTTGACCATCGGCTCGATCGCGATGGTGAGTCCCG
>DATCXG010000148.1:0-4330 GCA_036565945.1 Gemmatimonadaceae bacterium | reverse complement strand
CTCCTCAGCCGGAAGCGGCTCGCCCTTGACGCGCCCCACCGGGATGGCCGGCGTGGTAGCAGGACCGACGACTCGCAGGCTGCGCGCCTTCACCTCGATCTCTCCGGTGGGCAACTCCGGATTGCGCCCGGCAGGTGGACGGGCGGTCACCTCGCCCTCCACCAGAACCACACTCTCCTTCCCCAGCTGCGCCGCGGTCTGAAAGGTGGCTTCGTCGACGAGGGCTGGGTCCAGGGAGATCTGGAGGATTCCTGTCCTGTCGCGGAGATCGATGAAGATGAGACCGCCGAGGTTACGCTTGTTGTGCACCCATCCGCCCAGGCGCACTGCTGTGCCCAGGTCGGATGCGCGAAGTAACCCGCTGTAGTGCGAACGATAAGTAGTAGCCGAACCGTCGGTCATGCTCATGCTTCGCGCCGCTCCCGGAGAGAGACCATCATGGCAGTCACCGCTCCGAGGGTCGCGCCGGTGGTGTCGGCGATCCAGTCGAGTAATTCCATTGATCTACCTGGTATGAATTGCTGGTGCCACTCGTCTGCCGCGCCGAAGATGGCGATGCCGACGACCACCAGTAGGATATATCGCGCGGGCTTACCGGAGCGCAGCATCGAGCGCGCCGCCAGCCACGCGAATATGGCGTACATGGTGGTGTGGGCCACCTTATCGGTGAGCCGGAAACCAACGTGAGGAATGGCCGCGCCTGGAACGGATGTCAGCAGCAGAATGAACGCCGCCCAGATAGCGGGCGGCCGCCATCGTCGAACGTTCACCCGGCCTCCGATTCGCGGACCAGGCGCATGAACTCGTCAGAAGATCGGGCCGCTAGCAGGCTCGCTCGGAGCGATTCGCGTCGCAGAAGGCGCGAGATACGACTCAGCGTCTTGACGTGCGCACCCGAAGCGCTCTCCGGGCCGACGAGGAGAAAGAACAGGTATACGGGCTTCCCATCGAGGGCATCGAAGTCTATTGGCTCAGGCGACACACCCGCAGCGAGGACTAGCTGATCGATGTGGGGCGTCTTACCGTGGGGGATCGCAACGCCGCCCCCGACCCCGGTGCTGAGTACCAGCTCGCGTTCGCGGACCGATGACAGGATGGGTTCGGCGTCGCTGTTTGCCCGCCCATGCGTCACCAGCTCGACAAGCTCTTGCAAGACATCGCTTTTCGTGCGGCTGCCGAGCGGCACCTTCACTCGCTCCGCCGACAGCAGCTCAGAAAGAAGCACGTAGGCTCCGGGTATCGAACGTGATGCAGAACACTAACAACGCCACGCGCCGGCCGGAAGCGTCGGCCCGCGTGGCAGGTGATCAGTCGTAGAGTCATCTCAATGAACTGCTTGAATTTAACGCATTTCCTCCGGTCGGGCTACTTATCGCTGCCAAGTCCGGCTGTCGCGGGTGATGATCGCGCGATCTGGCGTCGGTTAGATTGGTGTATCATGCATTGCCATATTCAGCTCCCTGGGGAGCCGCGCAGCCGACAGGCAGGACCATGCCCGAAAAGTTGAACATCCTGAACCTCGTGAGCGCCGACGCCGAGCGTGTGCTCAGCGATTTTGCCATCAAGGAGGGGGAGCCCGCGTATCGTGGGGCCCAGGTGGCGCGCAGGCTCTGGAAGAATCCGGCGCCCAGCTTCGCCGACATGATGGAGCTGCCGGTGGCGTTCCGCGACAGGCTCGCGCAGCACTTCGAGCTACCGCGCATGACGCTTCTCACCCGGCAGCGCTCGTCCGACGGCACGCAGAAATTCCTCTTCTCACTTCCCGACGGCCAGGGAATAGAAACGGTCGCCATCCCCGAAGGCGACCGGCTGACGCTGTGCATCTCCTCGCAGGCTGGATGCGCACTCAAGTGCGCGTTCTGCGCCACGGGACTGATGGGCTTTCAGCGTAATCTCGAGACCTGGGAGATTGCCGGCCAGGTTCGTGAGATGCGGCTGGTGGACGAGCCACCGCGGGTCACCAACGTGGTATTCATGGGCATGGGTGAACCGCTCATGAACTGGCGCGCTGTGGACCCGGCGCTCACGATTCTCAATTCGCCGGAGGGATTGGGGCTGGGTGCCCGGCACATTACTGTCTCCACGGTGGGGGTGCTCCCCGGCATCGTGGCGCTGGGCAAGCGCCCGGAGCAATTTCGCCTGGCGATCTCCATCCACGCGCCGAGCGATGAGCTGCGGAAGTCGCTCATGCCCATCAACATCAAGTACCCGCTTGCCGATGTGATCGAGGCGGCCAGGACGTTCGATCGGCGCGTGACCTTCGAGTACGTGATGCTTCGCGACGTGAACGACGGGCCCGAGCACGCGCTTCTACTCGGGAGACTCGCCAAGGATTGCCGGGCATTCGTGAACCTCATCCCGCTTCACGAGGGTGGAGCGGGGGATTTTCGCTGCACCCCGGCGCGACGGATCGCGGCGTTCGCGCACGAACTGCGCGCGGCGGGGGTTCAGGTGGCTATCCGGAAGAGCCGCGGCAAGGACATCGCTGCCGCCTGCGGGCAGCTACGGGTAGAACGGCTCGGGCGGAGGCCGCCAACCGGGGCCAACGAGGACAGTCACATCCACGTAGAGCGCTGAATCGGCGTTCTCGATCACTCTGGCACCACCCATCGCCTTGGCCACCAGTTGTGACCACTGCGGATGGCCCGAGCGGTCGAGAACGAGCGTGCTATCGCGCTTCTCTACTGCATTCCCTGACTCCACCACGTCGAAGCCGAGGTCGCGCAGATGGAAAGTGGCCCGACGAGCTAGTCCAGGGACGGTCGAGGCATTGCGGACCTCCACGCGGATCCGCACGCCCTCGCTGGGCCCATCAGGCGCGTGCACGAGGCCGGGCGTGATCGGTTCGGCGCTGGCGCCGTCACGCGTGACGGCGGCGTAGATGCCGGCAGGGAGCAGTACCAGCGCCAGGATCACTACTATCAGGCGAGCGCGCCTCATCGGACGCTGTTCCATAGGGCCACTGTAGACGCGAAAAGTTCCTGTCCCTCGAGCAGCGTCCACTCGAGTCTGTGACGTACGACCTGTCGGAACGTTCCATCGAAGTCGAACGGCACGTGGGCAGCCATGTAGGCACGGTCGACCCGTGAGAAGGGTCGTTCCGGATCGAGGTAGTCGGCCATGTAAAGTGCCCGGCCAGTACGCCCCCATGACTGGCAGCCCACAGTATGCCAGCGAACCGCTTCCAGTACGTCGGTGCGCGTTTCCCCGTCACGGGCGAGGAGCAGCGCCGCGGCCGGGCCATGCAGAACGTCATCGGGTAGCGCGGCGTCGGGCACGAGTCCGCGGAGCTCATCGAGCGGGGCGTCACGCAGCGCGTCGTGCGTACGAGCCGCATCGCGCCACGCGAGACGCTCATTCGCGGACAGTTTCATGGCGTCAGCCCACTCGAGAATGAGCGCCACCACCCGCGCTATGTGGGCCTGCCGCTTCGGCCCCACTCGTGCCCACGAGGGAAGCTCAATCAAAGCCGCGTCTGACATAGGGCTCCAGAACCGCCTGATTCCTGATGGATGTTCGCGCGATGTAGTTCCACCCCTTGAGCTCCGCGCCGCGCCCGATGGTCGAATCCACGATGCGTGTGTAGGGTCCTATCACGCACTCGCTGCCGATCTCCGTATGGCCTTCCAGCACCGCGCCCGGGTAGACCACCGTGTCAGGACCGATGCGGACGTCGGCATCGAGCCACGTGCTGCCTGGCAGGACGAACGTCACGCCGGCCGACTCGTGCATTCTCACCAGGCGGTCGCGCAGAGCGACGGATGCGTCCGAGAGAGAGTGTCGGTCAGTGACTTTGATGAGCTCATCGGCAGACGTCGCAGCGACTGGTACTGCGCCATCGGGGCGGCGCGGGTCATCGGCGGAGGCGAGTGCCGGACCCTCTCCCCCAACCAGGAGGTAGCTCCCATAGTTGCCGCGCTCTGGGAGCGCGGCAATCCCTCCCTCGGAGGCGCGGAGCAGCCTGGCAATCGTTGCCGGCGTGATGAGCGGCGCCGCTCCATCCACCAGCACGCGAAGCTCCGGCGCAGTCACCGCCGCACGTAGCGAGATGAGCTCCACCCCGTCTTCCACCGACTCCAGCTTCACTGCCCCCATCCCTTCATCGGGAAGCAGAAGTGAGGTTGATGCTCGGTAGAGTACGCGTACCTGCGCCGGGGCGGGCTTCACGTCTCCGAGGGCGTTCAGAACGTGCCAGATGATCGGGCGGCCAGCCAGCGGATGCAGATAGACGCTGACGCGCGAGCGAAAGGTATCGCCGTCGTCCAACGCCGAGACTACGGCGCTCCACGTCACGTGGCCCCGAGGATGATGTTGTCGATGAGCCGGGTAC
>DATCXG010000137.1:0-5185 GCA_036565945.1 Gemmatimonadaceae bacterium | reverse complement strand
ATCCTCATCGCGGTCCAGCGCGATGCGGTACTCGCGCAGCGCCTCGGCATAATAGCCCTGCTGGCGGAACGCGAAACCGAGGTTGTAGTGCGCGAGCCCACCCTCGCGCGCTACCTCCATCATCTGACGCGAGCGCCGCTCCTGCCGTTCGGGAACGAGCTCTTCGTAGGTGGCCAGGTTGTAGCGATCGAGCGAGAGATTGGCCTGAGCTCTGGAGAGAGCCGGATTGAGCTGGATGGCGCGCTCGGTGGAGGCGCGTGCTTCCTCGTGGCGGCCCAGATCGCCCAGCACGAACCCGAGCAGATAGTGCGCATCCGGGCTCTCGGGGCTCAGCTCGATGGCACGCCGCAACGCGGCCATGGCATCGTCGTTCATGCCACGATTGTAGAACACCTCGCCCCGGTAAAAATTGATGAGCGGGCTGTCCGGTTCCAGAGCGAAGGCGCGCGTCAGCCACTCTTCAGCCGCATCCAGATCGCCACTGCTCTTCTCGGCGAGCGCGAGCTGCACCATCGCCCCGACGTCGTTGGGCGAGTACGTGAGCAACGCGTTGAATTCTGCCACAGCCTCGCGCACGTCGCCGAGCGAAGCATACGCGCGACCCAGCTCCCAGCGCGCCTCGCGGTCCTCGGGACGCGCGCGCAGGCGCTCCTTCAGCTCCGTGACACGCCTGTCATAGTATCCGGTGCGGAAGTAGGCGACCTCCAGATTCCGCTGGGCCACCTGCATCTTGGGGTCCAGCTCCAGCGCCCTGCCAAACGACTCCACCGCCTCCTCGTGCATTCCCTTGTGGTAATAGAGAACTCCGAGGTTGTTGTACGCACCAGCGTCCGACGGATCTATCCGCCGGGCGAAGGACCGCAGAATATCACGGTCGCGCTGGGAGGCGAGCGGAGCCGCCACGTTCAGGCGACTCGCACGGCCCGT
This sequence comes from Gemmatimonadaceae bacterium, assembly GCA_036565945.1. Lineage (GTDB taxonomy): Bacteria > Gemmatimonadota > Gemmatimonadetes > Gemmatimonadales > Gemmatimonadaceae > JADGGM01. The sequence continues at coordinate 4,258 of DATCXG010000137.1, read as the reverse complement.
AGCAGCGTCTGGAGCGACGCGACATCGGGAAGCAGGAGAAAGAATCCGCGCAGGCGGTCGTCGGTACCCTGGAAGAAGAACTGTGTCTCGACCGCGAACACCATATCGCGCTCGCTCCCGAACTGGAGATACGCGGTGGTGAGCACGGCGGCCGACATGTCCACCGCGAGGCTGGGAGGCGAGGGGAGCAGCATGAGCCCCATGAACTCGCTCAGCGCGTTCATGTACGCCCCCGTGAGGATGTTCCCCGCCTCCTTGATCGCCGATTGTTCCAGCTCGCCAAACTCGGCGCCCGGATCGTACGGCCGGCGCAGCATGAGCTGCGCGAGGCGGATCGCGGTGGGGCGCGGAAAGACCAGCAGCGTGCGACCAGTGAGGTCGCCGAGCATGTGCATCAGCACGGCCGCTATCGGTTCCTCACCGTCGTCGATCTGTGAGGGCACATCTTCGAGTGCCGCGATGGTGATCGTGGGAACGGTGATCATGATCGTACCGCCCGTCATCTGCGACAGCGCCGTGGCCGCGTGTCCCGCGCCGATGTTCGCGGTCTCCCGGAGAGCATCGAGCTGTTGATCCTTCAACGACAGCAAGTCAGTCATTCTCGCTCCTCACATTAGGCTACCGACGTCCACGATCAGCGCCGGCGCGCCGTTGGCGAGAATCGTCGCGCCGCTGAACAGCGAGACCGCATCCCGCACCGGATCGAACTGCTTGACAACGATGTCCTGCTGGCCCGTGAGCTCATCCACGACGAGCCCGGCACGTCGTTCTCCTACCTCCAGCACGATCACCTGGTGAGCAGCACTCTCCGTGATGGGGAGCTGCACCAGATCGCGGAACCGGATGAGCGGGAGAACATCATCGTGCATCGTCATCATCTCCCGCCCCCGTACGCGCCGCAGCGCTTGGGGAAACAGTTCCACAGTCTCGTTCACGTGCGCCATCGGAACCGCGTACACCTCGTCTTGCACTCGCGCCAGCAGCGCGCGCACGATGGCGAGCGTCGAGGGAAGTCGTACCGTGACGGTCGTGCCCGCCCCCTGTGTCGACTGGATCTCCACGGCGCCGCCCATGGAGCGTACCCGATTCATCACGGCATCGATCCCCACGCCGCGCCCCGAGATATCGGTCACCCGATCGGCCGTCGTGAACCCCGGGCGCGCTATCAGGCGCACCAACTCATCATCCGAGATATCGGTCCTCCCCGGTTCCACGAGCCCGAGCGATCGTGCCCGCTCCAGCACGCGCGCGCGATCGATTCCACGCCCGTCATCGCTCACCCTCAGCGTCACCGTCGAACGCTCGCGCGCGACGCTCAGCAGGAGTGTTCCGGTCGCGGGCTTTCCCGCCGCCACTCGCACCGCTGGCTCCTCGATCCCGTGGTCCACCGCGTTCCGCAGCAGGTGCATCAGAGGATCACCGATCTCCACCAACATCGACCGGTCCAACTCGATATCGTTCCCCTGCACCGTGAAGGCCACCTCCTTACCCAGAACCCGTGCCGCATCTCGCACCAGGCGCGGGTAGCGGTCGAACACCTGGCCCACAGGCACCATACGGCTGAGGACAATCTCGTCCTGCAATTCGCCGATCAGCCGCGATGTCTGCTCCATGGCCTCCGTGAGAGCGACATCCTCCACGGGAGCCACCAACTGCGCGAGTCGCCCGCGTGCGATCACCAGCTCACCTATCAGGTCCATCAATTTGTCGAGCCGGCGGAGGTCGATCCGCACGCTTCTCGTTGCGCGAGCCGCTTGCGGCTCGCCCCTGTCGCCCGACGCAGCACCTTTCACCGATCCGCCGCCGCCAGCCGGCGCCTTGACACCACCCTCCTCCTTCACGCTCGGGTGCGCCGCGGCCCCACCTTCCTCGCTGGGAAGGTTGGAGAGCGACTTCAATCGCTCCACGAGCGCCGTGACATCGACATCTCCGCCTCGCCCGCTCGCCGAGGATTCGATCGCCAACTCGAGCGCATCGGCCGCCTGGAAGAAGGCATCCATCATGTCGGCCGACACTGGCAGGTCCCCACGCCGCACCCGGTCGAGCAGGCTCTCGAGCTCGTGCGCCAGCTCCGTGACCGCACTGAATCCCATCGTCGCGGCCATCCCCTTCACCGTGTGCACCGCCCGGAAGATGGCGCGCACCGGCTCCTCCGCCTCGGGCTCGCGTTCGAGCTCGAGGAGGTGGTGATTCATGGCCGAGAGATACTCCCTGCTCTCGGTCAGAAAGAGGTCGGTGTACTTGGAGAGATCCATGTGAACTACGGGGTTCAGGGGGCAGGGTTCAGGGGGCAGGAACTACTAACTACCAGGGATCAGGAAGCAGGGATCAGGGATCAGACAGGGCTTCCAGAGTCGAGATCTCTACCCCGAGGCACTTTCTGCCGCCTGAACCCTGAACCCTGCCCCCCGTAGTTCACTCACCCCAGCACCCGTTGCACCGCCTCGAGGACACGACTGGGCTGGAAGGGCTTCACGACGAAGTCCTTCGCGCCCGCCTGAATCGCCTCCACCACCAGCGCCTGTTGGCCCATCGCGCTGCACATGAGGATCTTGGCGTCGGCGTCGAACTTCGTGATCTCGCGAACCGCGTCGATTCCCCCCATGTCGGGCATCACGATGTCCATCGTCACGAGATCGGGGTGGAGTTGCTTGTACCTCTCGATAGCCTGTACGCCCGTCTCGGCCTCACCGATGACCTCGAACCCCGATTCCGTGAGAATATCAGATATCAGAGTACGCATGAACACAGCGTCATCGCAGACCAGTACCGTGTGACTCAACGTCTCATCCTCCGTTCAGGCGAGCACTTGCGAGATGATGTCGTGGATATCCAGCAGAGTTATCACACCGCCGCCCAGCCGCCCCACGGCACGCACTGCAGCGTCCCCAGTGATTGCCGCGACACTATCGTCTATCTCCACGTCCGCGATCTTACGTACATCCAGCACTTCGTCCACGGCGGCACCCACCAGCTTGGCGCCGTGCTCGATGAGAATCACCGATCCGCCCTCACGCGCGGCTGGAGCGCCATCGGAGCGCGCCCCAAGGTCGATCACCGTCACGATGGTCCCTCGCGTGTTGACAAGGCCGGCCACGTGACGCGGTGCCCCTGGCAGCCGGGTAGCGCCGCGGAAGGGGATTATCTCACGTACCGTGTCCAGTTCGATCCCGTACGTCCCGTTGGCCAGTCTGAATACCACCAGCTGGCTAGCCGCCGTTTCAGTGATCGAGATTGTAGAAGCCAAGGTCGTCGAGCGGGTCCGAATGAGATGACGAATCGTCGATGTCGGATGCCGCGGCCAGCGAGACCCGGAGGTCAGCAGGCAGCGGCGAACGTACATCCATCAGCTCACCGGTCACGGGGTGCGGGAAGATCAACCACGCCGCATGGAGGAAGTGTCGCTTGGGAGGCAACGCCACCAGCCGCCGACCTCCCCCGCCACCGTACGTGTCGTCGCCCACCACGGGATGCCCGATAGAGCCCAGATGCACACGGATCTGGTGCGTTCGCCCACTGAACAGATGCGCACGCAGAAGGTCCGCCGAATCGAATCTGGCGAGCCGCACGAAATCCGTCCGGGCAGCTCGTCCACTACTGACGATTGCCATACGCTTTCGGTCTCGCGGGTCCCTGGCGATGGGGCGATCCACCGTGATCCGGTCGGTGGCGAGGTGTCCCCAGGACAGCGCTGCGTAGCGGCGAGTGATGCGGCGGGCCGCGAGCGCGGCCCCGAGCACGCGGTGGGCACGATCTGTCTTGGCCACCAGAAGGAGCCCCGAAGTCTCCTTGTCGAGCCGGTGAACTATTCCTTCCCGGTCGGAGCCGCCGAGGGTGGAGAGCTCCCCGCCTCGCCCCTTGAGTGCGTTCACCAGCGTCCCGCTCCAGTGTCCGGGTGCGGGGTGAACCACCATCCCCGCGGGCTTGTCCACCACGAGCACCTGATCATCCTCGAAGACGATGGCCAGTGGGATCTGCTCCGCAAGGACCTCGCGGCCAGGTGGCGGCGGGATCTCCACCACCACTCGCTCCCCAGCACCCGGCCGGTAGCTCGCCTTCTCCCGACGCCCCTCCACGCTCACCTGGCCGGTAGCAATGAGTGTGGCAGCCTGGGTTCGCGACATATCGAGCCTGCGCGCCACCAGGGTGTCCAGGCGCGAGTCCTCATCCGTGTCGACCGAGAAGGTGTGCCTGGTGGGAGTGGCGGGAGAGAGAGCCATGGAGAGGCGGGGCTAAGGGTTGACTACGGGGGGCGGGG
>DATCXG010000128.1:0-7687 GCA_036565945.1 Gemmatimonadaceae bacterium | reverse complement strand
TGGCTCCCAGCGGCGACCGACCTTCGTCTCAAGCTCATCGCCGAGGTTGGGGTTGGCATCGTCGTCTATGCCGCGGCCATGCTGCTGCTGCATCGGAAGCGGCTCCGAGCTTACGTGGCCCCGCTGCTGCGGACGAGGAGCTGACCACGGCCGCTTGTTGGTGCGCCGTCGGCGCGCATACCGCGCGGCGGATGGCAACCATTCTGCAACATGGCCGTCGATGGCGGCCAGGATTAAGTTCGCAATCAGCCGCATCGCCAACTTCAACTGCTGGCCATGGCCGGGAGTCAAGAATACACCATGTCGATCATCCTCGACGCTAACGCCGAGTCCGTAGGATCTGCGGGAGTGGGGTCGCGGTTCGCTGCACCCGCCCTCGAGCCGCTGCATCCAGAAGTGGGCATCCTCTCGCTCATGCTCGACCCGTACGGCCCGCAGTGGCTGTCGAGACATCAGGTGCTGACTCGGATGGCGAAATACTTCCACGTACTCTGGGTGAACCCGGCGCATGAGTGGAGAGAGGCTGTTGGCGAGCGGCACCTTCTCCGACGGGAGACACGGGTGGCAGGCGTTCCGGAGTCGTTCACCGTGTACGACCCGCCGTCGTGGCTTCCAGTGGTGTATCGCCCTGCCTGGCTGGGCGAGTCGTTGAACAGAGCCAGATTACGCTCCGCGCGAGCGGTGCTCGAGAGGCGAGGTTGCCTCAGGATCGTACTCTATCTCTGGCACGTGCACTTCGCCCGAGCAACCTACATGGTGAGGCATGATCTGAGCTGCTATCACATCTACGACGAGTACTCGCATGCCGAGGTGGCACAGCCGCTCGATCCGGTAGAGGAGCGGCTCATCCGCTCGGTGGACCAGGTGATCACCGTCTCTCCCACGATGTTCGAACGCAAGGGACGACTCAACCCCAACACTCTGCAGACCACGAACGGAGTGACGTACGATGCCTTCGCGCAGCCGGTGCGCGAGCCGGCTGACATTGCCGCGATCCCACATCCACGACTGGGCTACGCGGGTTTCCTCAAGAAGCAACTCGACTGGGAGCTCCTGCTGTCGCTGGCGTCCCGCCACCCGGAATGGTCGTTCGTTTTCGTGGGCGCGGTACGCCCGCACCCGGAGATCGAACCACTACTCGAGCGAATGAAGCAGTTACCCAACGTGCACTTCCTGGGTGCCAAACCTACGACGGAGCTCGCACACTACCCGCAGCACTTCGATCTCTGCCTCATGCCCTACCGCGTGAACGAATACAGCAGATACATCTCTCCGCTCAAGCTGTATGAGTATCTGGCCAGCGGCCGGCCGACGCTGAGCATACCGCTACCAGCTCTGCACGATCTGAACGAGCTCGTAACTGTCGCCACGGGCGTGGAAGAATGGGAGGGTGCCATCGCGCGCGGACTGAATCCCGCTGCCGATACAGCAGAGCGCCGGGAGGCGCGACAGGCGGAGGCACGGCGGCATGACTGGGACGCGATCACCGGCGAGCTCGCGCAGCTTCTCCTGCGCCGACTCACCATCGAGCCGCGGTTCCAGTGAGTACAGAGCCTTTCTTCGAGCGTCCGAGTATGGGTGCCGTGCGCGCCGATCGCCGGCTGCTCCTGCTCAGCTATCATTTCCCGCCCGATACCACCATCGGCGCGCGCCGCTGGGAGAAACTCTCGCACTTCGTGGCGGAGCGGGGGTGGGGGCTCGATGTCATCACGTGCGCCAGCGAGAAAGTGGAGCTGCCGCGGCTCGAGGCCCTGCCGAGCGATGTCCGCATCTACGGCGTTCCGCCGCAGCCCGCGCGTCTGGCCGAGTGGACCGAGCACGCCGCCTGGCGTGTCTACCGCGCTCTGCGCCCCACACGCGGTACGACCCATTCAGCCAACGCCGCGACGCCCGGTTCCCTGGCGCAGATCTCCAGGGCGCGCCCCGATACAGTGTCGCGCGCCGAGGTACACTGGCAACCCCTAAACGCTCGCAAGCTGTTGCGCACCTACTGGGTATGGCTGGACTCCTGGCGCGACCGGAGATGGGCAGAACGGGCCGTGCACATGGCGAGAGAGATACTCCAGCCCGACGTGCACTTCGCCCTGGTCACGTCAGGGCCGCCCCACATGACGCACGAAGCCGGCCGCATCCTCTCCCTGGAATACGGCCTGCCATTCGTGATGGACATGCGCGATCCGTGGAGCCTGACCGAACGACTTCCTGAGCGCTGGGCCAGCCCGCTCTGGTTCGACATCACCGCCAGATACGAGCGGGCGATGGTGCAACAGGCAGCACTGGTGGTCGCGAACACAGATCCGGCGCGCGAGACGCTCGCTAACGCCTACCCCGAGGCAAGGGAGCGGGTCATCGCCGTGATGAATGGCGCCGATGATGAACCCATCACGCCATCGCGCCAGGGCGGCAGGTTCACCATCTGCTATGCCGGCACCGTCTACGATTACTCCGACCCTCACAGTCTCTTCCAGGCAGCCGCGCGCGTGGTCGATGGCCTGCGTCTCACGCCCGCTGAATTCGGGATGGAGTTCATAGGGAACTTCGACGATGCAAGCGAGCAGCTACTCCGAGACCTGGCCGGCGCCGAAGGGGTGGGCGAGTACGTATCGGTGGGCCCGGCCCGGCCGCACGCCCAGGCGCTCGAATTCATGGCGGGGGCCACGATGCTCGTCACTTTCCCGGGCTGGAACAGCGTCGCGATTCCCGGGAAGGTGTTCGAATGTGTACGCTTCGATGCCTGGCTTCTCGCGCTATCCGACGCGAACAGCGCGACCGAGCGACTGCTCCGTGGCACCGACGCCGATGTGGTGCCGCGCGAGGAGATCGAGAGGATCGCCGCCGTGATCACCAGGCGTTACGAGGCACACATGCGCGGAGAACGGCCGGTGCGCATCGCTCGCGACGGTCGCTTCAGCCGGCGTCACCAGGCACAGATCCTTCTCGACGCGATTGCCAGGCTCAGCCCACAGAGCGATGTGCCGCCGGCGCCCGGTACAGCCGCTCATACGCATCGCACATCCTTGTCACACTGAAATCGCGAAGGGCCCTGCTTCTCGCCGCCGCCCCGAGGGACGCACGTGCAGCTCCATCCCGCAGCAGCCTACCCAGGGCCTCCGCGAGCATGGTGGGGTCGCCAGGCGGCACGAGGATCGCCTCGCAACCGCGATCGGCCACCTCCGGAATTCCACCCACGTCGCTCGCCACCACCGGAAGCCCGGCGGCCATGGCCTCGACCAGCGCCAGGGGGAGCCCCTCGGAGAGCGATGGCATGACGAACAGATCGGCAGCCGCCAGGATGTCGGGAACGTCCTTGCGATAGCCCAGCAGCGTCACCCGCTCACTCAACCCCTCGGCCACCGCGAGCGCGCGCAGCGACGAATCCTCATCGCCGCGCCCAGCGATGGCCAACCTCCAGGGCACCGACTCCAGCTCGCCCGCGCGCCGCAGCTTCCCGAGTGCCCGGAGCAGTATCGCGTGCCCTTTCACCGGATAGAGATTGCCCACGGCCACCAGAAGCAGCTCGCCATCGCCGAGAGCGATCTCACGCCTGACGGCCGCCCGCGCGCCATCGCGGAATGGGATTCCGTTTGGCACTACCTGCACCCGGTCATGGGCCAGGCGCAGAGTTCTTCGAAGGTCGTCCGCTGTCGCCTCCGATACGGCCACCAGTGCCGCGCTGTTCCTCACGGCCCAGCGGAGGGCTGATCGTCGGCGCCAGTGCTCCGCGTAATAGCGCCCGCCATGCATGGTTATCAGGTGCCTTGCCCCCGCCCGGCGTGCAGCGGCCGCGCCGTAGAGACCCATGCTGAACTCGTGACTGTGCGCTACCTGCACCCGGTGCGATCGCAACAGATCCGTGATCTGGCGTAGGCACGTCAGGTCTATGGCGTGGCGGATATGATAGCTCTCCGGTGTGAAGCCACGCTCACGGAAGCGGTCTCCCAACCATCCGGCACGCCCCGCCGGTCCGATGGGCAGCACCTGATGGCCCCTCCGGCGTAACTCCTCGGCGAGGTGCAACAGCATCACCTCCGCTCCACCAGGCCCGTCGGATTCCAGAAGCAGCGCGATACGCAACGGACCGTCTGCCGGGATCAGAGGTGGAACCATTGCAGGCTCTCCCGTAGGAATGGCAGTGGGTCGTCACGACGGAGGATCTCCTCTCGATCCACGCCAGAATGAATTGTGAGGAAATCGCGGACCGCGTTCCAGCGGCCGGGCGCATCCGGAGGGAGCGAGAGAGCCGACCGAGAGCGCCTGAGCCGCGCTATCAGGTGATCCACATCGCCCCACCACCAGCGACTCCTGACGCCCGCCCGGTATTCATGCACCGGGATCACCGGCTCGCCGCTGGCGGCCGCGAGCAGGAGCGCGGGGAAATCCACGCCCGCATCTATGGCCAGCTGCAATGAGCCCCAGAAGCGACCGTTCACTTCCATGAGATATGGCGTGCCCGTGCGCTCCTCGACCTTGTACTCCACCATCGCCACGCCACACCAGCCGAAGTGGTCGAGCAACGCCCGCGAGCGCTCCAGGAGCCCCGGGTCGGCGGCGATGCTCTCGCGATACACGCTCACCCCGCCCGACGGCGGCTTCTCCCGGATGCGCCTGTGGGCGAACGAGGCTATGAGGCGCCCCTCCCACGGCAGAAGAAATATTCCTACCCCCGGCCCGATGATCCGCTGCTGGATGAGCAGTGGGTACGCGTCCATGCCGAATTCGTCGAGCGCTGCAGAGAGCTCCGAAGCGTTGGCTGCGTGGCGCACGGTAAGTTTCGTTCGCCGAGCCTTCCCTCCCCCTTCCACAGGCACCCCCGGTGAGCCGGAGCTCCGCGAGCTGTCCATCCCCTCACCCACAGAGCGGCCTGGCTTCACGACTACCGGGTACCCAACTGCGCTCAGGTCCAGTGATCTCCCATCCTCCACGGTGAGCAGCGCGAGCTGCTGGGGGATGGCAATACCCACGCGCGGCGCCACGGCGAGGAGCTCGGCCTTGTCGCAGATGCGTCGGAACGTGGCATCGCCCGGGAAGGGAAGCACCACATCACCCAGACGCTCCCGGGCAGGCAGGAGCGCCAGGAGGGCAGCCTCGCTGACGGGAATCAGCACATCGATCTTCCAACGTTGTATCAGCACCCGCACGTCGGTCTCGAAGCGTTCCGAATGCTCCATGGGATCAGCAACGCGCGCCTCGGAGCGGGAGTAGCGTGACGCGCCAGCGAGCGGTCGCTCGCGCGCCGAGCACACGTAGACCTCGTGGCCCGCGCGCCCCAGGGAACGCACCAGCGCCAGCGCCGAGCGCTGCTCGCCGTCGGTAACCAGTACGCGCCGTGCACTGGTCATCGCAGAAGCCCCGCGCAGCGCAGGCGGAACCCGGCGTCCGACAACCCAGCCGGCACATTCAGCCGCGGAATGGCGTATCGGTGGACGGGCTCACCCCGAAGCCTGCCGCCATCGATACGGAGGCCAGCCCGATATCCGGCATTCGCGGCAGCGCGCTCCACGGCCGGTGAAGACAAGCCATACGGGTATGACAGATAGGGCAGCACTCCGTCGAATCGCTCGCGCAGCCAGGCGAGCGGCCGGGTCAACTCATCCTCGAGCTCGGCCGGCGCGAGCGCTGCCAGGTTGGGGTGGCTCCAGCTATGCGAAGCGAGGGTTATCCCGGGCGTCGCGGCAGCACGGCGTAATTCATCTTCCGAAGCGCCGCGCGCGAACGATGGAATTCGCTCAACAGCGTGCATCGCGGCCTCGCCGAGAATGGCGCTCCCCTTTCCCGCCATGTGCTCCAGGGCGTGGGAGCGGAACTCCGGCTCCAGTCCTGGCTTGCCCGGTGGCGTGAGGGCATCCCACCAGAAGACGCCATCGTTCAGCAGCGCGGGCGGGACAAAGATCGTCGCCGGTATCCCCCGCGACGCCAGCTCGGCCACCCCGGCGTTCACAGCGCCTCGGTATGCGTCGTCGAACGTGATGACAACGCGTGGCCGGTTGCTGTGACGTGAGCCGTCAGTGAGCGCGTCATCGAGCGGGATCACGGCGTGCGTTTCGAGGAGAGCATCCAACTGCGCAGCGAAGGTGTTGCGCGGAAGGTGCAGGGAGCTGTCGCCCACAGCACGCTCCCCGTCGGGGATGACGTTGTGATAGGCGAGGATGAGCACGTCGGAGCGGCGCCGCCAGCCGGAGATGCCCGGAAGACCACTCAGCAGGAGCCCGCGCTCGATGGCCGCCTTCAGTAGCTGTCGGGCCGACATGGCACTGGCTTCCGACGGAGCAGGACAGGACAGCGACGGCGCCACCTGGCCGCGCCGCGACTCAAGCACCTGGTGATACGAGAGCCCGCGCCCCAGCTGCTTGCATCATGGGCGCCGGTGCGCGCCACGCCGCCACGGGCGCCATCATCGCGTCGCGACGCAATCGGAGGACCTTGTCGAGCCCGATCACCATACCAAGGAGGAAGTACAGATACGAGAAATATTCCGCGGAGACGAAGATTCCGCCGACGCCGAAACCTAGCAACGCACCGATGAGCAACTGCGCCAGTGCGGTTTCTCTGATGGTGATTCCCGGACCGTAAACTCCGCCATCCCTTATCCGCCACAGGATACGAAACGATACCACGAACAGTGCGACAAAGAGTACCAGCCCAGGCACCCCCAGTTCCGCCGCGGTCTCTAGAAACGAGTTGTGAGCGACCGACCACTTGAAGCCCTTCCCCGCCATGGCGCGCGCCCGGCCGATCTCCGACACCGTCCCCTCCGCCATGGGGTACGCCGCCACTCCCACCCCGAGCACCGGATTGTGCACGGCGTACGAGAACCCCCGCTTCCACACTTCCCGACGCCCCTGGGGGTCGGTCCAATTGTAATCGGTCGTGGGGTGCAGGATGGTGCTCATCTGCTCCCAGTAATGGTCCGATCCTATGACAACCGTGAGAAGTATCCCCACCACAGCCACTGCCAGTCGCGTGGCGCTGGGTATCGCTCTGTAGCGCAACAACACGTAAGTCAGCACGGCGACCATGCCGATGAAGCCACCGCGAGATCCGCTCTTCACGAGGGCGAACAGGAAGAGGCCCAGAGCGATCAGACCGAGCGTGCGGCGGATCCCCGACCGTCCGAACTTCATGAGGTACACGGCGAATGGGACCGTCACGACCATCACCAGGGCGAAGTCGTTGGCGTCGTAGTACACGAGATTCCCGAGCCTGCCATCGGGGCCCACTCGAAAGAACACGTTCACCATCATCGCGTAGAAGAAGCCGCCATACAAGTTGACCTTGGCGTACCACTCCACATCGCGAAGACTACGCACGCTCGCCGCCAACAAGCCCATGAAGAGCAGGTTGGAGACATAACTCTTCAGCGCGAAGTTGAGACTGTTACCCGGCCACAGGCTCGTCGGCACGCCAACGAGCATCACTGCCAGCAACCCCAGTGTGAGCCGAGGGAGCGGGCCGCGGATCTGGCCGGCACGTCGCCAGGGATGGCGCGTCGATGCGAACAGAATCACGGCGAGCCCAACCCCGAGCAGAGGCAGCTGAAGTTTGCCGAGGATAGGGAACGCATCCTGAACTCGCCAGATGTAGGCGAACATCATCAACCCCACCGCATACATCAGCGCGTCCGGCTTCTGCTCCTGCCAGGCGGGCGCATTGACTGGCGCCTGGCGGGCGGGAGCGGCGGGTAACGCGG
>DATCXG010000127.1:0-7299 GCA_036565945.1 Gemmatimonadaceae bacterium | reverse complement strand
GAGCAGCATCCAACCACCCAGGTTGGGACCGCCGCTCGAGCTGACGCCAAAGCAGAGCGCGCGCGTCCGTGCAACCCAGGGAGGCGCGCCAGCCGGAACAGGCCAGAGCGCGAACGTCCACCACGCGACCGTGACGAGCAGAATCATCACCAGCGCCGCGACAGCGACGCTCCCGCGCGGCGGCCGGCGCATCAACCCACCTTCCACACCAGTGAGAGCAACTTCCAGTTCACGAAGTAGTAAGCCACGAACGCCAACAGAAAGACAAGCACCAGGACCACCGTGCCGGGCGTCGGCCCCAGGAGGCCATGCCCGGACGCGTGCAGCCGCTCGTTCTCCTCGTCAACCTGCGGGGAGTGGCGGGGCGGACTCGTTATGCCCGCTGGGACTCCGTGCATCGACATGTGCGGCTTCTCCTGTCTCGAGTGGCTTTCCGAAGAACACCGACCAGACCGTCACCAGGATGTAGATCCCACCGCCCACCGCGGCGGTGAGTCCACCCAATGCCATGACCCCGAGCAGCAGGTCCACAGCTGGGTTGAACTGGACGTCGAACGGCGCCATGGGGAAGCTGATGTCCCAGTGCCTGCGCGGCACACCGAATGTGCCGGCGAACGTCATGGCCAGCGAGAACACCAACATGCCGCCCGCGAAGAGGTATGGCTGGATTCGAGCCAGAGGCCAGAACGCCACTTTCTTGCGGAAGATCAGCGGGATCACGTAGTACGTCAGCCCCATGAACGCCATCGCGGTACCGCTCACGACGGTGGCATGGAAGTGCCCGGGAACGCGGAGAGTGTTGTGGGCGATGATGCTGATCTGCTCCGTGCCGAACGTGACACCCGTGATGCCACCGACGAAGCCGAAGACCACGATCGAGAAGATCAGCGAGCTGAATCCCGGATCCCCCCACGGCGCGCGCCGGAGCCAGTCGAACATCCCGTGCGTGAAGCCGCGCAGCCGCTGCCCCAGCTCGATCCCGGCCGGCACCGTGAAGCCGTGGATCATGCTCGCGAGCACCGCCAGATACATGAAGTAGCTGGTATTCACGATCTTCCACGCCGGGCTGAGTCCCGGATCAACCAGCAGGTGATGTGCGGCGGCGATGGATATGAAGAGCGTATACAGGACGAAGGCGGAGCGGCTGATCTTCTCGTTCAGCACCACAGCACCAACCGTGAGCGCGCCGAGCAGGTACCAGATGGACACCATGACGGCGACGTTGATCTGCTGCGACGAGTGTCCCAGCCCCCACCAGAGCAGCCGGTACACCTCCGGATCCACGTTCACGAGCCCCAACGACCAGAGGAAGGTGGGGATGTAGATAGCGGCGCCCTGCCCGAGCGTTATCACGGCTATGATCGCCGCTGTCACCGCACCATAGGTAACGAGCGGGAGCGAGCCCTCGTACGTTCGCTCCCGCTTCGCCACAACCAGCGTCGCGAAGAAGTGGCCAACGACGATGAGCGCGCCCACGGCAAAGAGGATGACGCCGAGATAGAATGCCGGATGCGCGCGAAGAGGCACGTAGGAGGAGAGGAGCACGTCGGCGCGCCCGGTCCACATGGTCCATTCGGTCATCACGGCGCCGACGACCATGAGGCAGAACGCCGCCCATCCCACACGCGGAGCGGGGACACGGCTATTGAGCAGCACCGCCCCGGCGAAGTACAACACGCCCATCTCGAAGAACAGGATGAAGAAGATGAGCATGGTCATCCCGTGCACCGTCAGGATGCGGTAGAACCACTCGGCCGGTAGAAGGTGCACGGCCTGCCACCGCGTGAGCAGCACGAGTATGGCCGCGGTGCCACCGATGAGAAGCGCGACCGTCGCTGCGATCGCGTTCGCCTTGATGAGCGCCTCGGCGTCGGCGTTCACCTCGAGCCCCGTGATAGGGCACGTCCGGAAAGACACGCTCCTCATGGGGTCGCCTCCGCGCTGGTGTTCGCCTTCTCGCTTCCGCCCGTCACGATCACACGACCGACCATCGTATGGTGGCCGATCCCGCAGAACTCGTTGCACGTGATGCGGAAATCACCAGCCTCGGTGGGCGTGACGCGCAGGCCATAGTCGTAGCCCGGCACAACCTGGAAGTTCGCGTTCACGGGGAAGAGGCTGAAGCCGTGGTTCACGTCGAGCGAGGAGAGGTGGAGCGTGTATTCAGCGCCCTTGCGCAGGCGGAGTACGGGCATCCACTGCCAACTCATCGCCACGAGATAGACCTCGCTGCCCGGCGGAGGCTCGACCACCGGGATTCCGTGATCCTCCCCTACCTTGTAAGTGGCTATGAACTCCTGCGCTCGCGCGAAGTACGCCTGCGGGCTCGTGCGATAGCGGATGCCGGACGGGTTCTGCGCTCCCTTGAGGTGCCAGAGCGGCATCATGGCGAACAGCACCATGCACCAGCCGAACGCGATCGCGACCCACATCTTCTCGGTCCTGTGCGCTGGCTTCCACCAGATGCCGCGCGGCGATTCCATACCCGTGTGGGTGTTCATGCGCGGCTCACGGTAGAGGGGACATCGGGAGCGTCAGGATCTCCCACAATCCCCACGCCACGTAGACGACCCCAGTAACCAGGATCCCGAGGGCGAAGAGGAGGAAGATATTGTCGAAGAAACGCTGACCCAGGGGCACCTGTTCGGCCGGTCCGTTCTGCGGCGACTCCATGGCTTGGTCCTCCGTGAGATCTCGCTCCGGTCCATCTCATGGGGCTCGGTGCGCGGGCGCGGACCGAGCCGTGATGCAAGTTCAGGGAACAGCGCCCGCGCGGCGGCGCGGGCTGGCTACCGAGGCCTCCGGGATTTTTCCATGCGCCAGCAGATCGGCGATGGTGGTCTGTGAGAAGAAGTCCTCCGCCTGCTGCGTCACGAGCTTCCAGCGCGAATGAGCCGCGCACGGACGGTCATCTCCGCAGGCGGGTTGCCCGAGGAGGCACGTGCGCTGGCCCACGGCAACGAACGGCGCGGCGATCTCGGCGAGGGTGAGATCTTCAGGTGCAGTGGTGAGCTGAAAGCCACCAGTTGGCCCGCGCGCGGAGGTAAGGATGCCGGCACGTGCCAGGCGGTGGAGCGTCTTGGAGAGGTAGTTGCGCGGCACATCGAGCGCTTCGGCAATGTCGCCGACCCGGACGGGGGCGCCATCCGGATCGCGGGCGATCTGAAGTACGGCGCGCAGGGCATACTCAACGGTCTGAGACACGAGCATGGTGAAGAATCCTCTATTCTTGCGTTGCTCATGATTATATGATAAACTAGGCCTGTCAAGAGGACGCCGCCCGTACCCTCACGAGGTATCAATGGGTCGTCCGCTGCGCTATCTCGAGCGTGCGCTCCGACGCGGTATCGGAGCTGCCGATGCAGCCTGCAACGCGCTCTACCATTGGTCGGGCAACCCGATCTACCAGAGCGGCACGCTGACTGTGGCGTTTCTGGTCGTGCTGCTGGTTACCGGCACGTACCTCCTCTTCTTCTATCGCATCGGCGCGCCGTACGACTCGGTAGCGCGGCTCACTGCGGACCCCTGGATCGGACGGTGGGTCCGCTCGCTTCACCGCTTCGCCGCCGACGCAGCGGTGGTCGCCGCCGCCGTCCATGCACTGAGGATGTTCGCGCAGGACCGGCGCTGGGGAGCGCGCACATTGGCATGGACCTCCGGGTTGATCCTCTTCGGACTCATCCTCGTTTGTGGCTGGACGGGATACGTGATGGTGTGGGACGTCTTCGGCCAGGTGCTCGCCGTCGAAGGCGCGCGCCTGCTCGACGTGCTTCCCATCTTCTCCGAGCCCATAGGGCGAATGTTCGTCGGCGAGCGCGCACTGCCCGGAGCGTTCTTCTTCCTGAATCTGTTCCTGCACATCGCGCTTCCCATCGGCCTGGGGATCGTGCTCTGGCTGCACGTGTCACGCGTGGCCCGCGTCACGCTCCTCCCACCCCGGCGCCTGATGTGGGGCGCCATCGCGGCGCTCACGGCTGTCTCGCTCCTATGGCCGATCGGCATGGCCCCGATGGCCTCGGCATTCCACTTCCCCGCTGACGTGCCGCTGGACGTGCTCTATGCCGGCTGGCTCCCCGCCTCACGGGGCGTCGAACCAGCCATCGCCTGGCTGGCCGGCGCGGCAATCGCCGCCGTGCTACTGCTGGTGCCGCTCTGGTCGCGCCCGGCGCGCAGCGAGCGCCCCGCTCCATCGGTCGTGGATCCGCGGCTCTGCACGGGCTGCACTCAGTGCACGCTCGACTGCCCATGGCAGGCGATCGAGATGGTGCCGCGCACGGACGGCCGCGCAACCCTGGTGGCCAGCGTGGACCCCGACCGTTGCGTGAGCTGCGGGATCTGCGCCGGTTCGTGTGCACCGATGAGCATCGGCCCGCCAGGACGCACGGGACGTGACCAGCTCGCCCGGATACGCGATATCGTGACCGCGCGCCGCCCGGGTTCGCGGGATGTCGTGGTGGTCGCCTGCGCCCGTGGGGCGGGCGGGATCACGGAATCGTGGGACGCACCGGGCACGCTGCTCATCGCCACGGAGTGTGCCGGCAATGTGCATTCGTCCGTGATCGAGTACCTCATACGAGCCGGTGCTGGTGGCGTGCTCGTTGTCGCCTGCCCTCCTCGTGACTGCTGGAACCGCGAAGGGCCCACCTGGCTAGAAGCGCGGCTCTTCCAGGAGCGCGAAGCAGAGCTACACGCGCGGGTGGACCGGCGCCGTGTGCGCATCGTGCACGCCGGCGCGCTCGAGCGGCGTACCGTGGACGATGCACTCGCCGCCTTCCGCGCCGATCTGGCTCGCCTGAATCCGGCGCCCGCCGAACGCAATATCGACCTCGATGCTCCATGCGACCGGGAGAGCAGCAACCGCGTGGAGACGGCATGATGTCACCCGGCAGAGGCGCGATTGGAGCGGCTGCGGCAGTCGCCCTGGCCATGGGAACAGCCGCACTGTCGAGCGTCACTTACACTCCGGATCCTGGCGCCCACGCCGCGATTCGCATCTCATGGCGCGCTCGGGGCGAGCGCATCGAACGTTGCCGCCGCCTCTCGCCCCAGGAGCTCGAAGTGATTCCCGCGCACATGCGGCAGGAAACGGTGTGCGAGGGAGGAACGGCACCCTATCGGCTACGCGTGACCGTCGACGATACAGTGCGCATCGATGCCCTGGTGCATGGATCCGGCGCGCGGCGCGACCGACCGCTGTATGTCTTTCACGAAATCCGTTTGGCACCCGGCGTGCATGGCGTCCGCGTGGCGTTCACGCTGTCCGATACCGCTGGTGCTCGGCCCAACGGCGCCGATGAGGAGGACGCTGAACACGTCGAGGAGGAAGCGGCGGAGCACGGAGACCGCGACGCAGGGGCGAACAGAGACGAGGAGCGCCGGGTACGCGACGCCGCACGACACTTCGATCACGCCGGCGCGGACGAGGTCGTGCCGCGTGATCTGGCATTGACCGCCACGGTCACGCTCGAGCCGCGCGACCTCGCGCTGATCACGTACCGGCCAGAAAGCCGCCAGCTCGAATTGCTCACTCGGGAGGCCGATGCACCCTGAGAAATGCCAGGATGAGGAACAGCACGACCCCCTCCTCCACAAAACGGTCTCCCGCTGCGTCCCGTCGGCCGTCGCACGGAAAACGAGCAAGCCGCGCAGGTGTGCGTGGTAGAAAGGTGACTCGACCGGGAGTACCGCCGGTGCGCTTCGCTAACACGTGGGCTCGCGGATGCGGCTGCCTGGCGTGAGTCCGCACTCCTCGTCGGTCAGATAGCAGCCCGGATCTTCCGCCCACGGGTCGCCGTACACCTGAAGCGCACGAACGCGGAAACTGCCACCGCAGACATCCTTCCACTGGCACGCGCCACACCGGCCACCGAGCAGCGGCGCGCGATTGCGAAGACCAGCGAGGATCGGGTCGGAGGTATCCTGCCAGATCTCGCTGAACGCCCGATCGCGCACATTGCCGAGCGTGTGGCTCATCCAGAACTGGTCGGGATGAACGTTGCCGAGGAAGTCGATATCGGCCACGCCAACGCCGGAGCTGTGCAGTCCACCGCCGTTCCACCTGAGCAGCGCGAGCATCTCCTCCGCGAGTTCCGGGTTCTCCTCCCGGAGCTTGAGGTAGAGGTACGGGCCGTCGGCGTGGTTGTCCACCGTGAAAATCTCCTTCCTCAGACCGCGCTGGGCGAAGTCCCGGGTACGGCGAAGGATGGTGTCCACGGCGGAACGCGCCAGCTCGGGCGGCAACTCGTCGGCCGTGTTTCCACGACCGCTGTACACGAGATGGTAGAAGCAGGCACGGTCGATGGATTCAGCCTCGATGAAGTCGAAGATGGCATCGATGTCCTGGCAGTTCCGTCGGGTGAGGGTCATCCGGAGGCCCACTCGCTGCCCCACCGCCTTGCAGTTGCGGAATCCGGCCATCGCCAGGTCGAACGCGCCCTTGTGCCCACGGAACTTGTCGTTGGTGGCGCCTATGCCGTCGAGCGAGATCCCGACATAGCTCACATTGAGGGCGCGAATCCGCTCTGCTACTTCGGGAGTTATGAGCGTGCCATTGGTGGAGAGCGTGATGCGAATACCGCGCTCACGCGCATGGGCCATGAGCTCGAAGATGTCGGGGCGTAAGAGGGGCTCACCACCGGAGAGTAACAGCACGGGAACTCCGAACGAGGCCAGGTCATCGAGCAGGGTCTTCCCCTCCTCCGTGGTGAGCTCGCCGCTGTAGGCACGGTTGGAGGAGTCGGAGTAGCAGTGCACACAGTGCAGGTTGCACCGACGGCCCACGTTCCAGACCACCACCGGGCGCCGCTCCGCCGCTGTCCGAGGGGGTGACATCGTGATGATGTCCTGTGCGCGCAAGCCTTCGACGTGCTGCACGCCATAGCGCAGCCCATCGGACGGTGTGTTCCCTGCGGCGTAGAGCCGTGTGATCCCTATCATCGCATCACCTCGTGGCGCCAGCGCGCCGGAATGTAGGCGCACGACGGATCGGACGCCATGTAGTTGCCAGTCATCGCGTACGCTCGCGCACGCGATCCCCCGCATACCGTGCGGTACTCGCACACACCGCACTTGCCCTCGAGCCTGTCCGGGTCGCGGAGAACGCGGAACAACTCGCTGTTCCGGTAGACATCCGCGAGGTCGTGCGTGCGCACGTTACCCGCGCTCACGGGGAGGAATCCCGATGGATAGATATCGCCGCGATGGCTTATGAAGACGAACCCATTTCCATCGTTCACCCCCTTCGCGCGCCCCACGCCATCGGCAAGACTGAATCCCAGGCCCGCTGTGAGCGGCGTGGCC
>DATCXG010000107.1:0-2965 GCA_036565945.1 Gemmatimonadaceae bacterium | reverse complement strand
GCGCGTTCAGGGATCCGCAGCGGCCACGCCTGCCGGTGGTCGCTCCCCCAGCGATCTCTCTACCGGCCAGCTCTTCGCCGAACGCTTCGAGATTCTGGAGGTCGTTGGAAGCGGTGGGATGGGCACGGTGTACAGGGCGCGCGACCGTGAGCTCGGCGAGGACATCGCCATCAAAGTCATCCGCCCGGCCCTCCTTGCTGGTGACGACTCGCTCCGGGAGCGCTTCAGGAGTGAGATCCGACTCGCGCGGCGCATCTCGCATGAGAACGTCGTGCGCACCCACGATCTGGGTGAGTGGGCGGGCGTGTCCTTCATCACTATGGAGTACGTGGAGGGCATCACCTTGCGCGAGCTCATCGAGACGCGCGGGCGCGTCGGGGTCTCCGCTACCCTGGCCATCGCGATGCAGCTCGCGCGCGCTCTCGACGCCGCACATGCGCATGGTGTGATCCACCGCGACATAAAGCCGGGGAATCTCCTGCTGGACGGAGCAGGTGTGCTCAAGGTGATGGATTTCGGCATCGCACGCCTCGCGGAGAATGCGAATGAGATCACCCAACTGGGAATCGTGCTTGGCACGCCCGACTACATGCCGCCCGAACAACTGCTGGCTGAGACAGTGGACGTCCGCAGTGATCTCTACGCAACGGGGGTCGTCATGTACGAGTGCCTCACCGGGCGTCTCCCGTTTGCAGCCAGGTCGCCCATCACCTTGATCGCCAAGCTCCTCCACGAAGAGCCGCTCGCACCATCGACACTCAACGCCGACGTGCCACCAGCGCTGTCGGCCCTGGTCGTCCGCTTGCTGGCAAAGGAGCCTGACGACCGGCCGGTCAGTGCTGCGGAGCTGGGTGACCTTCTCTCGCAGATCGCGTGAGTGAGAACCAACCGTGAGTATCCGCATCCGGCATGCAGGGTCCCGTGCTCGGCGATGCCGTCCGCGATGGCGAACTGTGGAGTGCGTGAGTAGCGGACGGAGCTGTCGCTCCGTGGTCCAGCTCCTCTTGCCTTATGGCGCAGTCCACTCTATCTATGTGCCCGAGTAGCGAGGCGGATGGTCTGAAGAGCTCCGCGAAGTCGCGATGAGCCGTTCCGTCTCGTGATCACTCGTGATGGCTCGCGAGTTGGGCCCGTGCCCATCTGACATACCGATTGATACGCTCCTCCTGCACGTTTCCGTTAGCAAGGAGGCTGTATGCGGAAGGTCGGTCCGTTGCTGTTCTTCTCCCTTCTCGCCCTGGGCTCAGCGAGCGACGCCCGGGCCCAGCGGCTTGTGACGGGCCGTGTCGCAACTACCGGCACGAATGAGCCCCTCACCGGCGCGAGCGTGGTGGTCGTCGGAAGCACGCTCGGCACGTACACCGCCGACGACGGCACCTATTCACTGAGTGTTCCGGAGGACTCCGTGACGTTGCGCGTGCGGCGTCTCGGGTACAAAGGAAGGGACGTGCCGCTCCCGGCCGGCCGAGCCTCGGCCGACGTGATGCTCGAACGCGATGTGCTGCAGCTCGAGGCGCAGATCGTCACGGGGCAAGCGACGACGATCGAGCGTCGCAATCTCGCGACTGCCGTGGCGCTGGTGAACAGCGCGGATGTGAATCGGGTTCCGCAGGCGAGCGTGGAGAACGCTCTCCAGGGGAAGGTCGCTGGCGCCATGATCCAGACCAACTCGGGCGCGCCGGGCGGTGGCGTGCAGGTGCGGCTGCGCGGCGTCACCTCCATCAACGCGTCTTCCGATCCTCTGTACGTGGTCGATGGCATCGTCATGAGCAACGCGGCGATCCCGTCCAACCAGAACGCTATCACGCGTGCGGCCAGCGGCTCGAATCCATCGCTCGACCAGGACGCGCAGGTCAACCGCATCGCGGACATCGTCCCGGGCGATATAGAGACGGTCGAGGTGCTCAAGGGCGCCTCTGCAGCCGCGATCTACGGGTCGCGGGCGGCGAACGGCGTGGTGCTGATCACGACCAGGCGCGGTAGCCCGGGCGCGCCTCAGTTCAATGTCACCCAGCGCTTCGGGTGGTCGGAGCTCTCGAATACGCTCGGGTCGCGCCGGTTCAACTCAGTCGACGAAGCGGTCGGAGTGTGGGGGCCCGCTGCGGCGAACTTCTTTCAGCCGGGCCGCACATTCGATCACGAGCGCGAGCTCGCCGACCGCAAGCCGCTTCTGTGGGAGACGGCTCTCGGTGTGAGCGGCGGGAACGAGAATACGCGCTATTACGCATCGGGACTCCTGAAGCACGACGGCGGGATCATCGCGAACACAGGCTACGAGAAGCAGTCGCTTCGGCTGAATCTCGATCAGCGGTTCGGGTCACGCATCGACGTGGGTCTCAGCACTAACCTGATCCGCACCAAGGCGCAGCGCGGACTCACCAACAACGACAACACGAGCGTGAGCTTTTACATGGTGCTCCCGTCCACGCCGAGCTTCGTGGATCTGCAGCAGGGAGCCGACGGTCTCTTCCCCTGTAACCCCTTCGTCGGCAACTGCAGCAACCCGCTCCAGACGGCGGCGCTCATGACGAACGACGAGACGGTGTGGCGTTATGTGACCGGTGCGCGGATGGTCTACCAGGCCATCGAGTCTCCGTCCCACTCGCTGCGGATCTCCGCGAACGGTGGGGCTGACTACTTCGCACAGGACAATAACCTGGTCTTTCCGCCGGAGCTCAACTTCGAACCGACCGACGGCGAGCCAGGCACGATACTGCTCAGCAACAGCGACAACCTGGACATGACGGTGAGTGGAAATGCGGTGTACGGCTACCATCCGGCGAGCGGCGCCTTCACGGCTACCACATCGATTGGCGGGCAGTACGCCGACCGTGATCTGGACATCGCGCGCATCGT
Source organism: Gemmatimonadaceae bacterium (assembly GCA_036565945.1). GTDB lineage: Bacteria > Gemmatimonadota > Gemmatimonadetes > Gemmatimonadales > Gemmatimonadaceae > JADGGM01. The sequence goes on along the minus strand of DATCXG010000107.1, from coordinate 109 downwards.
GAGCCGCAACATCGTGGGCGGGCGGTCCATCGTAGGCACCGGGACGAACGTGCAGGCGATCGAGCAACGCCAGCGCGTGAAAACGGGGAGCCTGTTCGCCCAGGAAGAG
>DATCXG010000104.1:0-3788 GCA_036565945.1 Gemmatimonadaceae bacterium | reverse complement strand
CGACAGCGAGATCGTGAGACGCGTAGCAGCCGTGATAGTCCACCACGGTGCGAGCGCTGTCCTGGCGGAGGATCGTCACCTTTGCGCTGGGATGATCGGTGGCGCGGAGCGGACAGAGCGTGCTGTCGTCCGCGATCACCGCTGGGAGCGTGAAGAAGCCTAGGCGGGTCGCTTCCTCCACGAGCCATGCTACCTGCTCCTGACGGAGGGAATCCGTCTTCACACCGGACGTGTCTCCCGGATTGCGCGACACGAAGGTGACGGCGCCGTCGCTACGGATGGTCAATCGATACGCGGGGCACATCCCGAAACAGCGTGTGCGCTCGAGAACGAGACTGTCCACAGTTCGAACGAGCGGCGTGCCGGGCGCCTGCTTATTGTGGCAGGCGATGACCAGCGCGAATGTGGTAGTCAGAGTAGCGATGGAGAGAAGTCTCATCGGTCGTCGTGGTGGCGTCGGCTCGTCGCTGCCCGAGGTGGCGTGGCGAGTAGTTGGTGGAGGCGACATCGCCGGAGCCGGCTGTCGCCCGTCATCGGCTCTCGACCTTCGGTACCTCGTACACCGCCTCCACGAAGCCGGTGCCAATCGCGCGCACAGATACCAGGCGCAGCGGCGGCGACGCGATCTTCCTCGGGAGGAGCGGCTTCCCCGCTCCGAGCGTGACGGACCCGATCTGCACGTGGATCTCGTCTAGCAGACCTTGGTCGTAGAACTGTCCGGCGAGATCGCCTCCACCCACGATCCACACATTCTTCCCGGCGGCCGCTTTCACCATCGTTGCGTGAACCGGTCGCACGTCGCCGCACGCGAAGCGGATGTCGGCACCGGGAATGTCCGGGAGCTTCCGAGAAGTGAACACCCACGCCGGCTGCTCGTACGGCCAGCGCTGCGGCCGATCTGGGTCCGTGGAGTGGTCATGACGCAGTATCCACTCGTACGTGGTCGAGCCCATCGCGATCGCACCGACATCCTTTATGAAAGTCGGGTAGCTCGTATCCTCCACGTTGCCTAGCGGGAAGAGCCAGTCCAGCGAGTCGTGCGGGTCGGCGATGAAGCCGTCCAGCGTCGTGGCGGTGAAGTACTGGGTCTTCATGTGCTGCCTCCCGCGCCTTCGCGCCGTGCCAGGTTACACTCTACAGGGATTGCGGACCGAGACGGCCGACCACTCGGCCTGGCTCCGCGCTGGCGAGCCTGCCGAGATCCGCCAGGCTGCCGACTCCCCGAGAGACTCTCCGGTCTGCCAATTCGCGGACTATCGTAGCCAGCCACGGGCAATTCCTCTTCTGCTCAACAGAACCAGCCCGATTCCGACCAGGAGGACAACTCCCTGCAACACGACCGCGGCGGAGCCAGCGATGGTTGCGCCGCCAGCGAGGACGAACAGGCCGAAGTCCTGTACCAGGATGCCAACGAGCGAGGCGACGAATACAGGCAGTGCCCATTTCTTCCGCATCAGCAGCCCGATGCATCCAAGTACGCCACCAATGACCGCCAGTCCGGTACTTGCAACTGCCCAGCCGGGGCGAGCGTTGTAGAGGGCTTGTTGCGCCTCAGGCAACCTGGCGAGGTCCTCGGGAGAAAGACGAAGGTCAGAGACAAAAGCGAAGCATCCGAGCAAGTTCCACAGAAGTGCGACTACTGCAGTGACCACGAACCACTTCGGCAGCTTGTCCATGGAGCTTCCCCCCGTTCGTCGAGTTGAATGTCGAAAGACTGATGCAAAGCTGAGCTGCCCAGGCGAATGGTTGGAGCTATGGCTTCAGCTTGTAATCCTCGCCCAGTGGCCCCGCGCCCGCGAGGTACTTGCGCGCCCGGACCAGCTCCGCGATCTGCCGAATATGCCCCAGGTCGTGCAGCGCCCATTCATGCAGCATCTGCGACAGGGTGATCTCTCCGGCCGTGCGGTGCAGCGCCTTGCGATCCCCGGCCTCCGCCGGTAGCCCGCGCAGCAGTTCGATGTTGGTCTCCCGCTGGTCCTCGAAGTCTCCGAAGTCCACCTCGGGATCGGCGTTCTTGTAAACCTCGAGATGCATCTGCGCGTCGTCGGGCTCGAGCTCCGGCATCTCTTCGCTCAGAAAGAGGTCTACCCGTGCCCGATAACAGTCACCCTCCGAATGCGAAAGATGGGAGAGAACTTCCGCGATCGAGAAACGGTCCTCCGCCGGCTTCCAGCGGGCGTCCTCTTCCGAAATCTCCGACATCAGGCCGCGCAGGATCACCGGTGTCGCTTCGAGCATATCGAGGCAGGGCAAATTGTCGTTCATGAAGACTATTCCCCTCGAAAAAGTGGATGTCAGGCAGTTCTATATAATGCCCTGATCCGCTGCAAGACCTCCGTCGCCCCAGCAACCCCTTCGTCCAGGCCGCACCACCCGGACCAACCGAGCGCAGCTGCGCGGCCGCCACGTAACCCGCTCCGTCCGAGCCTTCCCCACCCGTCCCCCACTCACTCTATCTTACGACAGTCTCTCCCCGACAGTACCGGAGGCCAACGTGAACGAATCGATACTGCGCGCCCACCTCTCCCGGGCGCTCGACTGGGCCGATGCTCACGTTGACTTCGATACCGCAGTCTCGAGCATGCCGGCCGAGCTACGCGGTGCCAAAACCGACGGCGCCGCACACACTCCATGGGAACTCCTCGAGCATCTCCGAATTGCGCAGGAGGACATCCTCGATTTCTGTCGCAACTCCGAGTACTGGGAGCGCAACTGGCCCGACGAGTACTGGCCCCCCTCGCCAGCACCGCCCGACGCTGGCGCCTGGGATCGAAGCGCGGATGCATTCCGGCGCGACAGGGAAGATCTCAAGCGCCTCGCGCTCGACCCTTCCATCGAGCTCTTCGCCGCCATCCCCCACGGCACTGGCCAGACTTATCTGCGCGAGTTGCAACTCGTGATCGACCACAACTCGTATCACCTCGGCCAACTAGTGGCGCTTCGCATACAGCTCGGCTGCTGGCCGCCGAAGTAACCCGCCGTACGACCCCACACCCGACAGGGCGCCCCACCCATGCCCACGGAGCACGCGATGGGAACTCGAGATCCGAGAATCGACACGTACATAGACACCTCCGCACCCTTCGCCAGACCCATCCTCGAGCACATCCGCGAGGTGGTGCACCACGCCTGTCCCGATGTCGAGGAAACGATGAAGTGGCGCTTCCCCCACTTCATGTACCGCGGGATGCTCTGCAGCATGGCGTCGTTCAAGAAGCACTGCGCCTTCGGCTTCTGGAAGGGCGAGCTCGTACTCGGCGAGCACACCGACCCGTCCGCCGACGCGATGGGTCAATTCGGTCGGATCGAGTCGCTCGATGATCTCCCCTCGAAAGCGATCCTCACCGGCTACATCCGCAAGGCGATGCGCCTCAACGAGGAAGGAGTGTCGAAGGCGAAGCCGAGCACCACCGCCGCGAAGTCGGCGAAGAAAAAGGCGGTCGCCGTCCCCAACGATCTCCAGAGCGCCCTCCGCCGCAACAGCGCCGCGCGCACCGCCTTCGCCAACTTCTCTCCCAGCCAGCAGCGCGAGTACGTCGAGTGGCTCACCGAAGCCAAGCGCGAAGAGACACGGAAACGACGTCTCGAAACCGCCATCGAGTGGATCTCCGAGGGGAAGACGCGCAACTGGAAGTACATCAAGAGCTGACGCGCTCGACGTCCAGCGCGCCTCTACGCCAGCCTACCCCCGCAGCCGCTCAACGCTCGTCGGTAGCTCCTTCGCTCGCGGTTGCGGGCGGCTCCACCGCGCTAGCGCGCCAGGTGAGCCGCCACTCGCGCGTCTCCCC
>DATCXG010000083.1:0-4456 GCA_036565945.1 Gemmatimonadaceae bacterium | reverse complement strand
GGTGCTTCTGGCGCCGCTCACCGCCACCCAGGTGCTCACCGCCACCCAGGTGGGCCAGGCTGAGGCACCAGCCGCACAACGAGCCGACGCGCCGCTCGCACCACAGGCCGAAGCGCAACCCGCACGACGAGAGATCCGGGTACTCACGATCGAAGGAGTGATCAACCCGCTCACCGCGCGGTACCTCGAGCGCTCGCTACGGGAGGCCGCGAGCGCGAATGAGGAGCTCGTAGTACTCCGCCTCGACACGCCCGGCGGTCTCGAAAGCTCCATGCGCCAGATGGCGCAGGCCATCCTCACGTCGCGCGTGCCGGTGGCAGTCTATGTCACTCCGCCAGGCGCACGCGCTGCTTCCGCGGGGATGTTCGTCACCATCGCCGCCCACGTTGCCGCGATGGCACCCGGGACCAACATCGGCGCCGCCCATCCGGTGGGGATGGGCGGTGCCGCGCCAGACAGTATCATGAGCGGCAAGGTGACCAACGACGCTGCGGCCCTCGCGCGCGCGCTGGCAGATGAGCGAGGGCGCAACGGGGTCTGGGCGGAAGCGGCGGTGCGACAGAGTGTATCGATCACCGCGCGCGAAGCGCTCGACGAGAAAGTCATCGACGTCGTCGCGCGCGACCTCGACGATCTACTGCGGCAACTCGACGGCCGGCGCGTGGTCACCAGCGGCGGAGCCACCACGCTGCACACGGCTGGTGCGGTAATCGTCGAGCAGCCGATGCGGCGCGGCGAACGGCTGTTGCACGTGATAACCGACCCGAACATAGCCTACCTGCTCTTCACGCTCGCGATGGTCGGCCTCGTAGCCGAACTGTATCATCCGGGGATGATTCTCCCCGGGCTCACGGGCGCGGTCTCGCTCATCCTCGCGCTCGTGGCCTTCGACAGCCTCCCGATCAACTGGGCAGGCGTGCTCCTGCTGCTCCTATCAGTGGCGCTGGTCATTGGCGAACTTCACACTCAGGGCGGCGGCGTGCTGGGAGTGGGAGCACTCGTGGCCTTCGTGCTCGGCTCGCTCCTGCTATACGAGCCATTCGGGATTCCGTCGCCCGCGGGCCCGGCCGTCAGGGTGAACCGCTGGCTCATCGCGGCGATGGCCACCAGCATGGCGGCTTTCTTCGGACTCGTGGTCCGCGCTCTCGTGCAAGCGCAACGAGCTCCGGTCACCACCGGGCCGCAAGCTCTCATCGGTCGCCTGGCGGTGGTGCTCTCGGGCCTCGGTCCCACCGGCCAGGTACGGGTGGAGGGCGAGGTGTGGAGCGCCGTGAGCGAGAATGGCTTCGCGCGCGCGGGCGAAGCGGTGGAGATCATGGACGTGGAGGGAGTCACCCTCCGAGTGAGGCGACTGTCAGTTTGAGGCATGGCCGCGGCAGCCGCGCCGCGCCGGCATTCATGTTTGTCACCGGGGGTGAAGATGCAGTTTCCGACGACCGATCTCGTCGCGGTGGGCCTCGTAGCGCTCGTTGCCGTAATCATCCTGGCGCTAGCGATCCGCATCGTTCCAGAGTACCAACGCCTGGTGGTCTTCCGCCTCGGACGGGTACTGGACCTCAGGGGCCCGGGGCTGGTCCTGCTCATCCCCATGGTAGATCGCGGAGTGCGGGTTGATCTGCGCGAGCGGTTCTTCGACGTGCCGCCGCAGACCACCATCACAGAGGACAACGCACAACTGTCCATCGACTTCCTCGTGTATTCCAAGGTGGTCGATTCACTTCCCAGCGTGTTGAACGTGGAAGATTACGAAGGTGCCGCGCGCGGACTGGCGATCACCACTCTACGCGCGGTCGTGGGCGGCATGGTGCTCGACGATGTGCTGGCGAAGCGCGAGCGGATCAACGAGGCGCTGCGCGAGAAGCTTGACGAGGTGACCAACCGCTGGGGCGTGAAGATCACAGCGGTCGAGATCCGGGAGCTCACGCCGCCACCGGAGATCCAGACGGCCATGACGCGGCAGATGGCGGCAGAGCGGGGGCGGCGTGCGACTGTTACGGAAGCGGACGGCACGCGCGACGCGGCGATCCGCATCGCCGAAGGGCAGCGGCAGGCGACGATCCTGAAGGCCGAGGGAGAGCGGCAGGCAACGATCCTCCGCGCCGAGGGACAGGCGCAGGGCCTCGAGCGCATCGTTCAGGTGGCGCGTACCCTCGAGAGCAACACCATGGCGCTGCAGTATCTCGACGTCCTCAAAGCGCTCGCCGCGGCTCCGTCCACGAAGATAGTGGTGCCCGCGGATCTGACGAACCTGCTCAGCCCACTGCTCGGACACACGGCTGCAGCGGGAAGAGCGGAGGGATAGCGCCGGACATCGTACGCAACGCCCCGTATCTCGTAGACAGTAGCGGCGCGCATCGTAGAGCGCGGCGGCGCACCCCGTACGCTGCGCCGCCGCATCCCGCGAACTGCGGTGATCTCCACATGAGTCGCTGAACAATTGTGCCGCGCGGCGGCGGCCATTGCGGCAACTAGTGCGCCCGCCGAGACTTGCGCGCACGCCCTCCCCCGCCAGAGGATGCGCGCTCGCGCGGCACGAGCGCTGCGAAGGTTCCAGCTCGCTGGCCCGCCAGCTCACTTCTGGAGTCCCTCGGGCTCCACCCCCCGAGCGAGGAATCATCGCATGCGCCAATTGCTTCACGCCCGCGGTCTCACGCCGCTGGCTCTCGCCGCAACCATGGTCATGGTGGCAACCCAGCTCGCCTGCAGCGACTCGGCGCGCGGGCCGCGGTTCGCCGTCACCATCCCGGCGAACGATAGCGGCGCCAAGCTCGATGGCCGCATGCTCGTGATGCTCTCCACAGACAGTACCAGGGAGCCGCGTTTCCAGATGGCCGACGGCGACGCCACCCAGCAGCTGTTCGGCATGGACGTGAACGATGCCACCGCCGGCAGTGAGGTGATTCTGGACGACAGCGTGCATGGCTATCCGCTGCGGCGCGTCGCCGATGTGCCGGCGGGCGACTACTGGGTGCAGGCACTACTGCACCGTTACGAGACCTTCAATCGCGCCGATGGACACACGGTGAAGCTCCCCATGGACCGGGGCGAGGGACAGCAGTGGAGCCGCGCTCCGGGCAATCTTTACAGCACGCCGCGCAAGATCCACGTGGATGGGAAAGCCGGATCCACCATCGCGCTGGAGCTCGATAAGGTGATCCCGCCCATCCCCGACGAGCCTGATACGAAGTACGTGAAGCACGTGCGTATCCAGAGCGAGCGGCTCAGCAAGTTCTGGGGTCGACCCATGCACCTGGGCGCGATCGTACTGCTTCCCGAAGGATGGGACACGCATCCCAACGCGCGTTATCCACTCGCGGTCTACCAGGGCCATTTCGAACGCACCGTTTCCGGCTGGCGTGACACGCCGCCCGACCCGTCGCTCCCACCGGCCAACCGCGACAGCATCGCGGTGCACTGTCCCAACGGTCACGAGGGTGATCTGTGCACCAAGTTCGGATATCCGCGCGTGCTGCAGGAGATGGGATACGACTTCTACAAGCAGTGGACAGGACCCGGATTCCCGCGCGTCATCCTGGTCACCATCCAGCACGCGAATCCCTACTACGACGATTCGTACGCCGTGAACTCGGAGAACCTGGGCCCCTACGGCGACGCGATCATGTACGAGCTCATCCCGGAGATCGAGAAGCGATTCAGGGGAATAGGCCAGGGGTGGGCGCGCGGTGCGTACGGCGGATCTACCGGTGGTTGGGAAGCGCTCGCCGTGCAGGTGAAGTATCCCGACGAGTACAACGGGGCGTACGCCAACTGTCCCGATCCCATAGACTTTCACCGCTTCATGACGGTGGACGTGTACGGCGACTCGAGCGCCTACTACTCCACCGGCCCGTGGAAGCGCACCGCGCGACCGGGCCAGCGAGACTACCTGGGGCAGACGCGCACCACGGTGGAGCAGGCGAACCATCTCGAGCTCGCCCTCGGCACTCGCTCACGTTCGGGCGGACAGTGGGACATCTGGGAGGCGGTGTACTCCCCCGTTGGCGCCGACGGCTACCCGCAGCGCATCTGGGACAAGGAGACCGGCGTCATCGACCACAAGGTGGCGGAGTACTGGCGCGAGAATTACGACCTCGTTCACATCATGCGGCGCGACTGGTCGACCCTCGGGCCCAAGCTCAGTGGAAAGATCCACATCAACGTGGGACTCTCGGACAACTACTACCTGAACAACGCCGTCTATCTGGCCGAGGACTTCCTCAAGACTGCCAGCAACCCGGCCGCAAACGCGACCGTGGACTACGGCGCGCGCGACGAGCATTGCTGGAGCGGCGACCACTCCGTGGCGAATGCCTTCTCCCGCCTCACGTACCACACCCGATTCATCCGCGGACTTTCCCAGCACTGGACCCGCACTGCACCAGCCGGCGCCGACGTTCGCAGCTGGAAATATTGACCGCTGACCCCGCGGAGTATCGGCAGCGGATGTCGTGAAGTG
>DATCXG010000075.1:0-3280 GCA_036565945.1 Gemmatimonadaceae bacterium | reverse complement strand
GGTGCTTTCAGCGGCAAGGACCCATCCAAGGTGGATCGCTCGGCGGCGTACGCGGCGCGCTGGGTGGCCAAGAACATCGTGGCGGCCGGGCTCGCCGAGCGCTGCGAAGTGCAGGTGGCCTACGCCATCGGCGTCGCCGAGCCCGTGAGCATCATGGTGGAGACCTTCGGCACCTCCGACGCCACGCGCGCCGAGCTGTACGAGCGCGTGATGGCTGCGTTCGACCTCACGCCATACGGCATCATCCGCGACCTGTGTCTGCTGCAGCCCATCTACCACCCCACAGCTGCGTACGGACACTTTGGGCGTGAATCCGAGGGCGACGGCACCTTCACCTGGGAGACCCCCTCGCGCGCCGCTGCGCTGGCGGGTGGAGCTGCGAGTCAGGTGGCTGCGCGCGCCTGAAGGAGCGAGGGTTGGTGCGTGTTCGAGGCGCGACCATAAGCGGATGGATTCGTGGGTAAGGCTGGGGCCGTAACCTCTGGTTCACTGGCTGGGTCGTGCCTCTGGCGCGTGCGTTCGGTGAGGGCTATTCTCGTCTGATGGGCACTCTCGCCGGCACCGGTAGTATGCGGGCCCTGCCAGTGAGCTCCGCAGATGGGCAGCAGCCACGCCGCCGAGCTGACGGCTCTTCATGAGGGACGAAGATGGGCAGTCCCCTCCCGCCGGCACGGCGGTTCCCTATCTCGATGATGGTTTGCGTGCTCGCACTCGCCGCGTGCACGAGGGCGCCGGGCGTGGCCGCGGCGGACGACAGTGCCAGCGCGGATACGAGCGCGCTCATCGCGGTGGCGTCGCCAGATTCGACTGCCGTGTCGTCGTCGGAGCTCGCCACGCACGTGGACGTCGACGTCGTCCCGCTGCGTGCGCCGCCGGATGCCGAGATCCCCGCTGGCCCGTTGGGTGCTTCGATCAGGCGAGGACGCGCTCTGCTGGAGGCGACTCGCGATAGTCTACCGGCAAATGTGGGTAACAGGCTGCGTTGCCTGAGTTGCCATCTCGATGGTGGGCGGCGCGCGGATGCGTCGCCGCTCGTGGGGGCGTTTCTCCATTACCCCGCTTACAATTCGCGCTCCGGTAGGATCTACACCATCGAAGATCGCATCAACGATTGCTTCCGTCGGAGCATGGCCGGCCGCCCACTCGCCGCCGAGAGCGCCGACCTGCGCGACATGGTTGCGTACCTGGCGTTCCTCTCGCGCGGCATCCCGTTAGGCGCGAACGTGGCGGGGACTGGGCTCCCGAAGATGAAGCCGCTCGCTCCCGACCCGGCGCGTGGAAGAGACATCTTCGCATCCACGTGCACGCGCTGCCACGGCGCGAATGGCGACGGCACCGCGCTGGCGCCGCCGCTCTGGGGGCCGGGCTCGTACAGCATAGGCGCGGGCATGGCGCGGCTGCGCACCGCCGCGTCGTTCATCCGGCACAACATGCCGTACGACCGGCCCGGAACGCTCACCGACCAGCAGGCATTCGACGTCGCCAGCTACATCAATTCACACCCGCGTCCCGATCTTGCCGGGAAGGAGAACGATTGGCCGCACGGCGATCAGCCGCCGGATGTTGCCTATCCCACACGCGCGTCGAAGAGCGGAGGCGGCGCACCGCCGAGGACCAGATGATCACCTAGGCGTGGCGCGAGTAGTCGGTCATACAGATCAGGGAGGGATTCGACAATGTTCAACGCCAACACGTACCCCACTCCCCGCCGCGGCTTCCTCGCGCGGCTCGGGGCCGCGTCCGTCGCCTTCGGGCTCGGCGGCGCGATCCCATCTCCTCTGCGCGCCGAGCCGGCGGATGCGATGGATGGAATTGGCGATCACAACTCCGAGGACTGGCTGAGCGGAGTGAAGGGGAAACATCGCCAGGTGTTGGACGCTGTGTCGATCAACGATGGATTCTCCCTCGTCTGGTCGATGGTCTTCCTGAACACCCACAATGAGGCCAGCAAGCTCCCTGATCGCGAGCTGAGCGCCGTCACGGTGCTGCGGCACTCCGCCATTCCCATCGGATTCACGGATTCCATCTGGGCCAAGTACAAATTGGGCGAAGCGTTCGATATCAAGGATTCCGCCACCAAGGCGCCCGCGCTGCGCAATCCGTACTATCACCCGCGCGAGGGTGAATTGATGTTCCCCGGGATGTCGGTCGATGCGTTGCTCGCGCGCGGAGTGATCTTCGGAGTGTGCAGCCTGGCCACCAAGGTGTTCAGCGGAATACGAGCGAAGGCGGTGGGCGTGCCTGAGGATGAGGCCTTGGAGGAGTGGAAGGCCAGTCTCATCCCGGGGATGACCTTCGTGCCATCGGGTATATGGGCCGTGAACCACGCGCAGGAGCATCGCTGCAGCTACTGTTACGCGGGTTGAGCGTCCTATGGAGCACACGCTCGCTGTGGTATATATTGCCCGTCCCTCGCTGCGTCCTGCCTGATCCGGGCGCTAGATGATGACAGTCCACCGGCGAGAATAATGCGCGCTGTTTGCATCGCACGACATCGCATCCTCAGCGATCACGTCTGCTCGATCTTCCGCGACACCGGTGTGGAGTGCCAGCCGGTGGTGGGTTTCCTGGAAGGGATGTCCGCCGCACGAGCCGTCTTCCCCGACGTTGTGATCTGTGACTACGACCTGCTCGTATCGGCCCCGCTGGCCGAGTGGGAGCGGGATCCCGTGCTTGCCGAAGTTCCCATAATCGCGGTGAGCCTCACGCGTCGGCCAGAAGAGGCACACCTGGTGGACCGTAACGGAATCGCGGGATTCCTGTATCTGCCGTTGCTCGACGACGACGCCGTACAGCGCCTGGTGCATGCGGCGTGTACGCGCAGCCGCGCGCGCGAAGGAGTGCATGCTCCCGACGGGGCGTTCCGCTGGAGCGCGCCGCGAGAGGAGCAGGTGAGACGCGATTGACCGGGCGGTGACCGAGCGATGAGGCACGAGTCGACATCCGCGCGGGAGTCAGCACTCGGCGCGCGGCGGGGGCGATTGCTCGGTCGTCACGATCCTCGCGATCCTCTCGATTCCCGCCATCCCGGATGCGGGTGCGGAGGCATACGGGGGGCGTGTTTCGCACTCCTGGCGCTGGTCGCGGTTCTGGCTGTTGCTGGGTGCGGGGAGAAGGGTGGTGCGGCACGCACGGATTTGCGGTCTGGCGCGGCGGCGAGTGATGCCGGTGGGGCATCGCGGGCTACTACCGTTGCGGAGAGCCTCGCGGTGGCGCGCGACATGTGGAACAAGGCCGAAGTGGTGAAGCGACTGGAGGAGGCCGGGCTGGTGGTAACCGA
>DATCXG010000074.1:0-7101 GCA_036565945.1 Gemmatimonadaceae bacterium | reverse complement strand
GTTGTCCTGCAGGCCGCCACACACGCGGTAGGGCACGGCCATGTCGTAGCTCACCTCGTAGAACTGGCCGATCGCGATGACGTTGAGGAAGTCGTAGTTGCCACCACGATCCCAGGTCTGCGAGACGCCACCGTCATCACCCACGAGAAAGTGCGCGGGATCGTTGGGGTCGATCCACATGGCATGGTGGTCCACGTGAATTCCTACCGTGGCGTTACGCACCGTCAGCCCGCCATCGTCCGAGAAGTTGACGGGTGTGGATGACCAGTACACGCGGTCAGGATCCCTGGGGTCGACTCGCACCTGGGAGTAGTAGAACGGGCGGACGTCCTTGTCGTTCATCCAGCGCCAGCTCTTCCCAGCGTCGTCCGAGCGATAGAGGCCACTCAGCAGCCGGTTCTGCTTCGCCGCCCGGGCATTGGAGGAGTCGCTCAGGGGCGTAGGGTAGGGCGCCCTGGCGCCGCGAACCGAGTCCGCCTCCACCAGTGCGTAGACCACGTTCGGGTTGCTCGCCGAGATGGCGATCCCGATGCGGCCCAGCTCCGTGGCGGGGAATCCATTACCGCCGATCTTCGTCCAGGTTGCGCCGGCGTCGGTGGTCTTCCAGAGCGCGCTGCCTGGCCCGCCGCTCTTGAGGAACCACGGTCCGCGAACGCGCTCGTAGCTCGACGCATAGAGTGTGTTGGGATCGTGCGGATCCATGGCGACGTCCACGAAGCCGGCCTTCTCGCTGACGAACTTGATGAGGTTCCAGCTCTTACCTCCGTCCGTGGTCTTGTAGAGCCCACGCTCCTTGTTGAAACCCCAGTGGTGCCCGAGGGCCGCCACGTAGACGATGTCCGGGTTCGTGGGGTGAACCACGATGCGGCCGATCTGCTGCGTTGCCTCGAGTCCCATCAACTTCCAGCTCTTCCCGCCATCGGTGCTCTTGTAGATCCCCCCGCCCGGTGAGATCGAGTTGCGCGAGTTCTGCTCGCCCGTGCCGGCCCACACGATGTTCGTGTCGGAGGGGGCGATGGCGAGCGCGCCCATGGAGATCACGCGCTCTCTGTTGAAGACGGGTCGGAAGGTGGTGCCGGCGTTGGTGGTCTTCCACACTCCACCTCCAGCGGTCGCGACGTAGAATGTCCGCGACGGACTCGGGATGCCCGCGATGTCCGCGATACGCCCTCCCATGTTGGCTGGCCCGACGGAGCGCCATTGGAAGCCGGCCATGGTGGCCGAATCGAGTCGTGCGGGCGCGGCCTGAACCGCCGCCCCGACCGCGGCCTGTTGCGGCGCCGTGTGGCGCTGCGTTGTGAATTGCTGTGCTGCTGCGGACTGCCCCACGGCCGCTGCTGCGGCTAGAAGGGAGCACGCGAGTGGCAGATGTCTCATTGGCGGAGGTGTGGAAGGAGGTGTCTGACGAAGCTTCGTGCACGCCACATCGGAAGGTGTACGCTATGATGCTTCGAATCGCTGCGGATACTACCGGGGGCAGGGGGAACTACGGGGTTCAGGGTGCAGGGTTCAGGAGGTGAGGGAACCGACAGGGGGCAGAAAGTGCCTCGGGGTAGAGTTCTCGATCCCGAGGCAGTTCCTGAACCCTGAACCCTGCCCCCCGTAGTTCCCCCTTGCGCACCGGCCGGCGTGCTGCATCATGAGGGGCAACCTTCTGACGGGGGCCGCAATGCGCGACGGGGCGCGATCGATGGGGTGGATCCGGAGGGCGCCGGGGCGGGGCGGGGTTGGCCGATCGCTGGGGCACGGCGCGGCGCGGTTGTACTGCGCGATCACCCTGGTCGGGGCACTCGGCGCGTGCGTCCAACCAGCGGCAGTGGGGCGTTACGCGAGAGCGGCTGGGAAGACGGCCGCGGAGTTCCCGGCGCTCGCCAGCGATATGAGCGCGAGCTGCTCGAGACTCGAGGCGTACAGGGCATCGCGCTCGGGCGACGGCTGGTTCGATCAGGCCGACCTCGAGCCTCGATGCACCGAACGGGAGGCGGCTGTGCGACGTGCCGTGGCGGTCAATCGCGTGCTCGCCGGATACTTCACCGCGCTCGCCGGACTCGCCGACGATGACGTCTCGAGCTACGATCACGAGCTCGACCAGCTCGCGCGCTCGCTCATCGACGACGCGCGGCTCGATCGGAAGCAGGTCTCGGCGGTGGCCGACCTGGCCGCGTTCGCGGCGGAAGTGGCGACCGATGGCTACCGCAGAGTGAAGCTCGGGAGAGCGATCGAGGACCAGAACGCGAACGTGGCCACCGTTATCGACGCGCTCGCAGTGATAGTCGGTACCGACTACACCAGCATCCTGCGCGATGAGGGAGCGGGGATGGAGTCGTTCTATCGGACCGCGCTGGCCGAGAGCGCGGGGCGTGAGCCACTGGCGGCGATCCTGGTGCGCGACTCCTTCGACGAGCGCGAGGCCGCTCTGCACGGGAAGCTGTCGGCACTCGCCACCTATGTGAGGGCGCTGCAGACCATGAAGGCAGGGCACCAGCGGTTGTACGACGCACGTGGCCACCTGGATGCGAAGGCCCTCACCGGCGAATTGTCCGACTACGCGGCGCGGCTGGAAGACATGGCCGTGGCACTGCGCAAGGCGTTCTGACATGCCCAAGCTCGCCTCCGCCGACGCCCGCGCCATCGCGCGGCAGTATTACGAGCTGGCCGTCTCGCTCGGTGCGTACCGGTTCACCAACTGGGAGCGTCTCTCGCGAGCGCGGCGCGCCGATCTCGAGTCGCTCGAGTGGACGCTACTCACCTACTCCTCGGACATGACCACGCGCGCGATAGATCTGGCGGTGGATGACCTGGATGAAGCGCTCGGCAGCATCAAGGGTGCGGTGAAGGCGCTTCAGAGAGCCGTCAAACACGCCGGCGACGTGCGTGCCGCAATCGATGCCGCTGCGCGCGCGGTGTCGCTCGGAGCGGCGATAGCGACCGGGAATCCGGTGGCCCTCGCAGCCGCGCTGGGCGGCGCGAAGGATTGAGTCGGAAGCTTGATGGATGAGCGCTGTGAAGGGTTGAGCCCGAAGCTCGATAGATGGGCGTCGCCGAGTATCGCGCTCTGAGCTTGGTGTATGAGCGCGGCGGCGGTCATATTGGTTTCATCGCTTCGGACGAGGGATCATGAGCTTACGCGCGCTTCTCGACACCATGTTCTACGGGAATTCCCTGCTCGCCTGGCTGATCGCTGCCGCTGTGCTGTTGGTGGTGCTGGTTGTGCTGCTGTTCGCGCGCCACATCATCACGAAGCGCGTGGCGAAGGTGGCCGCGCGCACCGCGACCCGCGTCGATGACTTCCTGGTCGACGTCCTGGAGCACACGCATGCGCTGTTCCTCCTGGTGTTAGCGTTGAGCGCCGCCACGCTGGTTCTGGTGCTGCCGGCAGGCGGACCAGGTTACGTGAAGATCGTGCTCGGAGCCGCCTCCATCATCCAGATGCTGATCTGGGGGAACGAGGGGATCGCCTTCTGGCTGAGGCGTCAGGCAGCGGATAGCCCCGGCGCCCTGGGCACCATGACGGCCATGGCTTTCATGGCGCGACTGGTGCTCTGGGCGGTGATGTTCCTGCTGCTGCTAGACAACTTCGGGCTGCAGGTGACAACCCTCATCGCCGCGCTGGGTGTGACTGGGATCGCGGCCGCGCTGGCCGCTCAGAGCGTGCTCGGCGACCTCTTTGCCGCCATCTCCATCTACCTGGACAAGCCATTCGAGGTTGGGGATTCCATCGCCTTCGACGGCTTCTCGGGCAGCATCCGGAGCGTGGGACTGCGTTCCACTCGGATCAACAGCCTCGGGGGCGAGGAGCTGGTGGTGTCCAACTCCGACCTGCTCAGGAGCCGGATCAGGAACTACAAGCGCATGCGTGAGCGCCGCATCGCCTTCCAGATCGGAGTGGTGTATGGACTCTCGCGCGAGCTGGTTGGGGAGATTCCTGGTCTCATCCGTTCGGCGATAGAAGAGCAGGAGCAGGTGCGGTTCGACCGCTCGCACTTCAAGGGATACGGCGACTCCTCGCTTGATTTCGAGACGGTGTATTACGTCCTCAGCCCGGATTACACTGTCTACATGGACGTCCAGCAGGCGATCAACCTGGGTATTCTGCGACGTTTCGAAGAGAGAGGAATAGACTTCGCTTTCCCGACACGCACCGTGATCGTGGAGCGCGGCGTGGTAGCCGGCGATTCGTCGCTCGAACCAGCCGCTGGCGGCACCGATACGCAGGAAGGGACCACTTCAGTAGCGCGCTCGTAATCCCAGAAGCAATTGGCCGTCGTTGTTGCTGCGCGCTCCGCGCCGTCGCGCCTCGCTGTCGTACGTATCTCGCAACGTGCTGGTGAGGGCTAGTGTCTTGTTCAGATCGAAGGTGATGGCGAGGGTGGAAGTGAGCGTGAAGCGCTGCATCTCCCGAACGCTGGGCTGGTAGAACGTCTCGTGAGTGAAATGGACGCGGTCGTCGAGTTTGTGGCGGCCTTTCAGGCGGAACGACCATCTGAGACGCGACGACTCCAGGTCGGGATTGGTGTTGCCATCCATCACGTCGGTCTGCTCCCAGAGCAGCGCGAGGCTGGTGCTCAGGCTCGAGGCATCGCTCTTCACGAACAACACTTTGCCGCCGAAGCCGGCGGAGTAGCGTCGCTGAATGCGCTGTTGCAGGCTCGACTCCGCGCTACCCAGCACGAATGGGGAGAGCCGCGCGAACGGGGAGAGGTCCACGCCCACCGACGCGAGCCACGCTCGCCTGCTCACGGCGCTGCCGCCGTCCTCGAGGGATGTTTCGGCGTAGTCGGCTCGTATCTCGGCGCGCACCTCGACGGAACTGTCGCTGAAGGCCGTGCGTGAGGCGCCGGCGATCACCCACTGGTCGGTGTTGCCGAAGAAGAGACTGGCGTTCGCTTCGGCGCTCCCGCTCCAACCGATATCCTGCGCGTCGATCCCTGGCGCGGTCATGAGGAACAGCAGTGCAGTGCCCGCGCATATCGCGCTGGCAAGTCGTGTACTGAGGATCACTTCTGGCTGGTGTGATGGAAGGAACAGAAGGCCGGCGGGCGAACACGGCTCTACCCATACTAGTCGATGGATGCACGTCGATCCACCGTTGCGACTCCGACCTTCATGTCTGGCCAATAGAGTCACGCCAGCCCACGATTACACTTCCCATGCCACGTCTGGTCGATAGAGGCGTGCCAACCTACAACTACAGCTCCGACTCTCACGGGAGGCCTTACCGCATGTCGTTGAACGCCTCATGGCGCCGATCAGCTCACAACCTGCTCTCACTCGGTGCCGCGGCCGCGCTCTGGCTGGCGCCCACGGCGGGTATGTTCGCGCAGGGCTCTCACGCGGCCACCGAACAGCGCATCCGTGCCCACGTCGAACAGCAGCGGGAAGAGCAGGTCGACTTCCTCGAGCGGGTGGTCAATGTCAACAGTGGCACCCTCAACGCCGAGGGAGTGCGCCAGGTGGGGAACATCTTCCGTGCCGCGCTCGACTCGCTCGGCTTCGAGACTCGCTGGGCGGCGATGCCTGCATCCATGGGGCGCGCCGGACATCTGTTCGCCGAGCATCGGGGGAAGGCTGGCGGCAAGCGGATCCTCCTCATCGGTCACCTCGACACCGTATTCGAGGGGGAAGGGCAGCAGTTTGTGCGTGAGGACAGCATGGCGCGCGGCGCTGGCTCGGGCGACATGAAGGGAGGCGACGTGATAATCCTGTACGCCCTCGAGGCACTCCAGAAGGCTGGCGCGCTCCGGGATGCGAACATCATCGTGGCGTTCTCCGGCGACGAGGAACGGGCCGGCGAGCCACTCGCCATCGCGCGGCGCGACCTGATCGAGGCGGCCAAGCGGAGCGACGTCGCGCTCGCCTTCGAGGGCGGTGAGCGCGGGATCGCGACCGTCGCGCGCCGGGGCGCGAGCAGGTGGACGCTACGGGTGACCGGTCGGCAGGCTCACTCATCGGGAGTCTTCAAGGAGAGCGTGGGTTACGGTGCCATCTACGAGGCCGCGCGCATCCTGGACGAATTCCGCGAGGCGCTCGCCGGCCAGGAGAACCTGAGCTTCAACCCGGGTGTTTTCGTGGGTGGCACTGATGTGACCTACGACACAACGCGGGTGGCCGGAACGGCTTCGGGGAAGCTCAACATCATCGCGCGATCGGCCGTGGTGCAGGGCGACCTGCGCTTTCTTTCCGAGGGCCAGAAGGAGAAGGCGAGGGCGAAGATGCGCGAGATAGTGGCGCGGCACCTGGCGCACACTTCTGCCGAGATCACCTTTTCCGACGAGTACCCGGCAATGCCGCCCACCCCGGGGAACCGGGCACTGCTCGCGGCCTACGACTCGGTGAGCCGTGATCTGGGTTATGGTGCGGTCGAGGCGCTCGATCCGGGCCAGCGCGGCGCAGGCGACGTCTCGTTCGTGGCGCCGTACGTGGACGCCATCGACGGGATCGGGGCCGACGGGGTTGGCTCGCACACACCTAGCGAGAAGGTGAATCTGAACTCGCTACCGATGCAGACCGAGCGGGCCGCGGTCCTCATCTACCGGCTGACCCGGGCGAATTGAGTGCCGGGAATTGGGGGCATTCGTAGGCGATCGTTTCGGGCGATCATTTTGCGCGTCGTGGTGTATAGTCGGCAAGAGGGGCAGGAGGCCGCGCACCCGAACTGACTCGGGCGGTAGTGGCCACCGGGCCCTGGAACCAGGAGGCACATGCCGCGTTACCAGTTCTCGATCAGCAGCCCGACCGAGCGCATGCGCCTGGCCGGAGCGGTCACCAGCGAATCCTTCGCGCAGGCGCTGGAAGCGATCGCCGATCAGGCCGACGCTGGTGAAGGCGATACGCTGGAGATCGGAGTGGTGGGCTTCCCGCCCGCCAGGTACGAGTATATGGAGTCCGTTGAAGATGGAATGGTGAGCTGGCGCCCCTCGGGGCTGCTGGCAGCTTGAACTGCGGGATTCAGGGGGCAGGGTTCAGGGTTCAGGAACTACTAACTACGGGGGGCAGGGTTCAGGGTTCAGGAGGTAAGGGAACTGACAGGGGGCAGTTAACGGCTCCTGGCGCGGAGCTCTCAACCCCGAGGCAGTTCCTGCCCCCTGCCCCCTGAACCCT